>NZ_CAJHBP010000013.1:0-76627 GCF_904846665.1 Psychrobacter sp. Pi2-51 | reverse complement strand
CAGCACACATCATCTAAGCAAGCGTAGCATTGGCTTACGGTTTCAAATAACGTATGGGTACTAATGCTATATTTTTGACAAAGTAAACTAATATAATCCACATAGCTGATTTTATGATTATAGGCCCAATAATCCTCACAGACCCGTTTGTCCCAAGCGTTTTGTGTCATGCTCCATTCAATGCTGATGCCCACAACGTACTCCTTTTTAATGATCTGATACCTACGGCTAGCATTACCTTTTTATAGTAATGATATCTATTGAACCAGTCGCACCTATCATCATTAGCCAGCTATTGAGCAGCAAGATAGGTATATGACATAATAAAGCGT
The DNA here is from genome assembly GCF_904846665.1 of Psychrobacter sp. Pi2-51. Taxonomy (NCBI): domain Bacteria; kingdom Pseudomonadati; phylum Pseudomonadota; class Gammaproteobacteria; order Moraxellales; family Moraxellaceae; genus Psychrobacter; species Psychrobacter sp. Pi2-51. The sequence goes on along the minus strand of NZ_CAJHBP010000013.1, from coordinate 76,295 downwards.
TAGTCAGCATAAAATAGTTTTTGACGGAAACTTAGTTATTGCCAACGAGTATTATTCTAGCAGAAAAGTAGTCACTGGCAAGTATTTTTTACTTACCAATAAGGATTTTATTGTGATTTCTTGTAATCTCCCTGTGCTTTTAGCAGAAAGACGACTTCGAGTTGCCGATTTAGTAAGGATGACGGATATTAGTAAATCGACACTTCATAGAATTTATAACGATGAGACGACTCGTATAGAGTTCGATACGCTAAGCAAATTGTGTGAAGTACTAGAGGTGACACCATGTGAGATATTAAAATACGTACCTGATGAAGACAGTAAAAATTAGGTTTTATAAATAATGTAGCTGAACGCGTACGTTCACTTTAAACTCTGGAAAATAACGATATTACTATCCGATCAGAAGTATTCATAGCTCTCATAGATAATGGTTTAGCTATTATTTTTGAGGGCTTTTCTAATGTCCTTGTACTTATTCGCAGCGAATATATTTTTAATAAATATAATTAAATCATAAGCTTGAATAATGTTATGTTATAACGTATCATTAATAAAACAATAATTTTTAGAGCAGTTTATCGTGAAAAATAAGACCCTTCGCTCAACTCAAAAGCTGTTAATACTGAGCTCGAAAAATCTAACCGTTCATCCTAATGCTAGAAGTGCTTTTATTGTTTGGCAGCAGCATAGGCTGCCTCTGAGCCGACCACAGCTGGCAGGCTTAGATGATTATTATCGACCAGTATTACGGTTATGTGTGCTTGATAAAGACAATTATCAGTTCTTCAAACCCCGATATCAATCAAGCCACCTGATACTCCTAAAAGCAGTAAGAGCTTGCTAAGACATGCCAGCAAAAGCCTAGTGCGTCTTTTATACATAAGGCAGTCCATCGCTCTAATATTTGCAATGCTTATCGTTGATAATGCTATACCCTGAAAAACTATGATATTGCTACCTGAGAAGTAAGGATCGTATTATCAAGAATACTTATTTTGCATGAGTAAAAGTTAATTTTTATACTTCGATTTAGTTGAAATATTCCCATTCTAAGCCTTTAGGAAGTGACATTTAGCCTCACTTCCTAAGAGCTTTTTGTTCTTATTGTCTATTGGCTTAATAATTAATTATTTTAATAAAATCAGCTAGTTGATAATTGTTATGTTATAACGTATCATTAATAATATAGTGATTGTTATGGCGTTCTATAATGAAAAATAAAAGCCTTAAAGCGACCCAAAAGTTGGTAGTGCTTACCTCACAAAATCTACGGGTTCATCCTGATGCAAAATCTGCCTTTATGGTTTGGCAGCAGCATCGATTACCTCTACTGCGACCACAGCTGGCAAGTTTAGATGACTATTATCGTCAACCACTACGATTGTGTGCTGTAGAAGATAGCTATCAGTTTTTTAATACCTTTGCGCGTATTGATGAAGTTATGAAGCTTGAGACTAGATATCGACAGCCATGCTTAATTGCACCTGAGAGCAGTCATGACATTAAACGGCTAGCATGGTGTGAGGTGCTTAGTTTATCTAGGTTTAATGGTGTGGATCATCCCATGCTGTTTAAAGCGATATATCAGAATTCGCCAAAGCAGCTTATCTGTGAGCTAATGGGCGTGCACCGATTAACGGTCGCCAGTTATTGTCAGTTCGCTGGTATCAGCCAAAGTGCTTATGAGTATCAGCAGTGTAAGGTAGCCAATGATGAGGCGATACTGGGGCTACCCAAAAACCTGAATTGGATGGACACATCTTATGGGTCACACTAAATTACTTCATGATGTGACCGACAGGCGAGTGTTGGACAAGCTTATCCCAATAGATTCACCATATCACATACAAATGTCTCAGCTTGTGATTGATGTGATTAGTTTGGTGCCAGATGATGATATTGGTTTAGTGTTTTCGACACCCTATGACAATCTTAAAGGCTTTACTGATATAGACTGTGAAGATGTGATTAAACAAATCATTCGGCAAGGTAAAACAGTAGAGTGGGCAGTCAGCTATATGCTAATAGTCTTTTATCAGACATATGGCGAAGTTGATATAAATAATAATGTTTGGCGATTTATGAGCGGCTACTTAAAAGTGATATTTATGATCACAGTACGCCACAACAAACACTTTGCCAAAATAGATAAGCTTGGTGTGCGTGTTCGTATGGCGCTAAGGCGTTCTGATCCACAACGTGGCATTCTCGACCAGTTAATCAGTATTCACGATCAGTGCGATGGCTTATCCTCATGTTTGAGTCACATCAAACAGTATGAGGCAAGAGTCAGACAGGAAGAGGCAACAGGTGAAACAGCCAACCAATATCTTGGTAGTAAAATAGGTCAAATTAGGTTGGCTTATGAGGTAGCGATTGATAATAAGGCTTTTATTGGTAAAACCTATACTGAAAATACTAAACGCGTAAAGTTGGCTCAAACAGTCACCAAGACAGTGGCGCATATCAATGGTGAGCCGCTACAAAGAATAGTGTTTGGTACGAAACAATCAAAAAAGTACAGTAACGTGGCAATCGCTGAAAATATTGCTGATGACGACGAAGTACCCTTGCTAGACAATGACTTTAAGCCAGCCACACAAATTGCTAAATCCTCTGAGCTGCAGCAATGGCGATTAAAGAACAACCATCAACATGCCCGCCGTAATCAATTTCATTTCCCAACCAATCATCGTCAGCTAAGTATTACCGGATATCAGATGCTATTTGCCACGCTTTGGCAACGCTTTATGAGTGTTGATAAAGAGGGAGGCACTGGGTATGTCGTTTTAATACTATCACTGTTAAGCGGTCTTAGTATTGATAGCATCATTGCTGATTGGCAATGCAGTCACAGTCAACGGCAGTATTTGGTATATGACCGTGTCCGTAAAGTTAGTAGCATTGCCATCACGATTGATGTGACGACCAATACTCGAAGTCATCTGCTTGCCCACAGACAAAGCTATGGCAGTACCTTTTATCGTGCAATTCCTGAAGCTTTACAAATTATGCTTGAGGATAAAATTACCGTTTCATCCGATACTGTTAAAGACGCTATCTCTTATGCTAAAGATCTGCTTAACCTGCCAGCACTGAGTTCCCAATATATTGAAGCAGGCCTGTTTGTATTGATCAAAAACGAGCTTAATAAGCCATTATATGCTGACCTGATCACAGGTGTTGATGTACGGCATAGCTCTGCGCTGTATTACCTTAGTACTAAAACGGTAGAGCTAGAGCAAACTTATATAAAAGCAGTAGAGCTAATAACTGAATACTGTAATGATGAGCAAAAAGCACTTTTAATAGATGAGTGTAGCGTACCGATGAACGGTCATAGAAGCCACATTGGTAGTGATATGGCACTAAAGACCACAATGTGCCAGCAGTTCTTTAATCAATTGGCTGTCAGTGCCGAGAGCTTTAACGGGAAACTAAAATCCCACATGGATCGCTATATTGCGCAGTTTAATAGCTATAGTATTTGGTTGTGGCATATTGTCATGATCCAAACCGGTATTCGCCCAGTCAAGCATGCACCAGGCTTGCTACACCAGTTTGACCTTCAGCGGCGCATGCTATGGGTATCTGACAAAGAAGAGCGTCATGCGCAGTCTGATGGTAGGCTCATTCCTCTTAGCAATTTTTTGATAACGGCTATTCAAAACTACATTATTTATATTAAGCAATTTGCTGCCATCTATAATTCATTATGTCCAGCAGCGCCTTATCCCATTAATGCCATCTTGCAATCAGAACAACCCCTCATTCAAATTTACCAAAAAAATCCAAAAGGCTTTGCCAGTATTACGCCAAGCCGAGTCCGCTATCAGTTGCAGGACTTTTTTAGTCATCAGGATAATTGGCTACGTCATCAGCTGAGATCCATGCTCACAGGGCGTGTGCCTGACTATCTGATTTGCGCGCTTTACGGTCATGAGCATCCTAATCAAGAATTTATGCATCCAATGTCATCAAGCTTTATCAATCAGCTGCACCAGCTCAGTCCCCATTTAGATGCGATTGCTACAGACCTTCACTTAAAACAAATTGAGGTTCGCCTATATGGATAATATTAGCGCCCATAAACTGCGACAGCTGAATAGAGAAGAAGCTAAAAATAGTATCAAGCATGATGCTAAAGCCTTAATTAAAGAATATATCAATCAATATCCTATGCAATCGCCTTGTGAGCTTCAGCATCATTACGAAGCGATTAACCAGTTACTAGAGGAGAGTTTTGATACCGCTCAAAACTTCCAATTGGCGCGGCGCGGGTTTTTAGAGTTTGTTCGTGATTATAATGAAGCTCACCAGATATACCTTAACGAGCCTGTGGTACCGATACTGGCGACTCGTGAGCGCTTGACCATTAACTATGACTGGTTTGTGCATGGACGCGCTGTAGCAGACAGTAGCGCGATAATGATGGAGGTTTGGCAACGAAAACGGTGTTTTTCAGTGAATGACTTGGTTGAGGGATTACTATATTGCAGCATCATGTATAGCGGTATCAACGACATTGAGGTGTTAAAAGCGCTCTATGATTGGCTATTTGATGAACGTCAGATTTATCAGATTGACATGGCAGCGACTGATGAAAAAAGCAGGGTAGAGCATTTAGCTATAATACCGCTTAGCGTACCTGATGATAATTATGGCTGCGCGGCTGATGAGAGTGAAAGTCTAAAGCGTTTCGTCGATTATATTCCCGATGATATGAGCTTGTGTTTTTTATACGCTCTACAGGATAAAGAGTTAAACACTGCCAAGATCAAGCCATTTAATATCATAATCAAAAATATCTCAAAAACGCTTCAACTCACCAATAAAGATATTGATCGCCCGCAGCACTCAATGCTCATCAAATATGCCAACTACCACTGGCGACAGCTAGAAGGTAGCCTGATTGATGGTGCGCTCTCCGTGGTGAAGCAAGGTAATATTAAAACCACAGGTTTGTCTACGGATAAGCTCATAAATTATAACCGAGAGCTCATCAAGCCAAGTCCTGAGCCACTCGAGTGGTCTGAACTGTTTGATGCCAGTTATCAGACGGTAGGAGCATCACAATGTAAGAGAGATGCTACAGCTTACCCAAGCTTTAGCAAAAATCTGATCAAAGAGTTGCAAAATGCACTCAAATTAACTAGAAACGCTGCTATTTCTACTATCACAATATTAATGACAGACGCTAGCCAGCCTAATGCGCAACGCTTGCTTAGCTGGGCGTTATCATTACTGGATGATCATAGCATTCGGCTCAATACCATCAGTAAATATATCGGCTGCATTGGTCGCGACTGGTTGATGCTAACGATGGATGAGGACGTTGATCAGTGGGAAAGTGAGGATTTTGAAGAGATATACGAGCAGATTATTCAGAGTAAGGCAAAAGATGGTCGCAAATTGTCTGTACTGTGCAAGTCAACAGAGTTTGATGATACGTCTAGTGGTATAGATAATGATAACAATGCTACTGGTCAACAGCTATCTCATCTTGACCGCCTAAAAGACAGCCAGAAATTTACTTATGGGCGTCTGCGTGCATTTCATGGTCATCAATGTATAAACTTTGATGCGCCTTATGTGTATTTTCCATGGGGCAATAATCGGCAGGCAGTAAAAGCTGAGATGGTGTCACCGCGTGTGTATCATGCGATGAAAGAGTATGTGCAGTCATCAAATTTAAATTTTGAGCAAAAGCAATTGTGCTTTGTGGTTCTAGCACTTGCTTATCGCACTGGTATGCGTATCAATGAAATCATTGGTACTAAGGTTAACGACATTACAGATATAGGGTTTATCAATGGCCAAGTGATTGAAGCGCCAAAAATAATCCTCAAACCCAACCGCTATCGTAGGCTTAAAAGCAGCAGTGCCAAACGAGTGATACCGATAGACAAGCTTTTCAAGATTGATGAGTTGCAACCGTTCATCGCACTCTATTATCAACAAAAAAGGTTAAAGCGCCGCTATTTATTTTCACAAGGGTCAGGCGATCAACCACTACCATCTGTATTTTTCAGTAATATGATGAAAATAATATGGGATAGATTGCTGTTTACCCATAATTTCACCTTCCATAGCTTTCGGCATACATCGATTAGCCAACTGGCGCTGGTATTAAATGACTCGCCACTTGCTCAGGTGATGACAGATTATGATAGAGATCATAGCGAGGCTATCGCTAGCGCCGTGCTTGCTAATAATAAAGAAAAGGGAATGTGGTTTGGGCTGGCTAGCCTTGCTGGACATCTAACGCCAGATACTACGTTTGAGCACTACATTCATAGCGCTCATTTGCTGGCTGGCTGGAAAATGAGTCAAGCCAAACTTTTTATGCCTATAACCGTATTTGAGATGGTAACTAGCATTGGTTACCAGACAGTAAATAGGCAAGACGGCAGGGCATATAATGCCAGTACTAAACAGGTTTATCTTGATAAGATGCGTGGCTATTTAATTGGCAGGGTTGCAAGCAAAAAGTCTCTATTTTCTTATAACAACCCATCAGCTAATACAGCTTGCCAGCAAAACACGCAAAATGACGCAGTAGATACTCAGCTTTCTATATTTATTCATCCTAAAATTTATGATGTCATTGTGCTGTTAGAAGAGCTACAAAAAATAAGCGTCGATAAACGAGCAGGGCAGTTGGCAGAGGTCGCACTTCGGCATGGCATCGTTGTTAATGAGGCTATAAAGATTTACAACAGTACCAATCAAATTTTTACCGATGATAGGTTATTGCTAAGAGCGCCGACGGGACATAAAAACCAGGAAGTTTTAGTTAAAGCAATTGATCGTGCTTATCAGATGTCAATTGATGAGCCTGCTAGACTGAAATCGCTCGTAGATGTATTTAAAGATAAGCAAAACTTAAATACTTCATCAATTCATTTTGGGATTAAAGAGACGCAGCTTAAAATGCTACAGCAGTTCGTGACAGTAGGTTGTCAACTTATCGATGCCAGTTATTGGCAGATTAGGGCACATAGCGAGCAAGCAGTGCGTAATGTTAAAAAGGAGCTCGAGCTCGATAGCTCAATACGTGTCGGTGCTCGTGAGAGTTTTCATGGCTATGAGGTGAGAGTGGTACAGAAGAAGCACAGGCTATCTGATAAAAACATGGCTATGACAGATGATTATTATGCTTCGTCGGGGATGCTGAAGTATCTTGGATATTTATTGATGATACTAATACCGATCGATTAAAGTTAACAAATCTATTTTTTACTCATTTTTTTAGGCAGATTAGGCACATTTAGGCATCTGTCGTTAACAATGAGACAGCTCTGATATCAAGGAATGAGGGCAATAAAAGGAATAGAGGCACACTTATTGAAATGTATTTAACCTTATTTATGTATAAAAATTAGGTGGTGTTTCAAAAAGTATGCTGCCATTAGATGAAGCCATAATTGATATAAAAGAACACCATATTGAACGTCTTTACAGTAGATTCTACTTTGCTGATGCTTATGCCTCATGGTAACGAGGAACAAACGAAAATACCAATGGCTTGATTAGAGAGTACCTGCCTAAAGGGTGTGACTTTAGACAGGTATCTGATGATGAAGTACAGGCTATTGAGGATAGAATAAACAACCGACCAAGAAAGCGTTTAGGGTTTAGAACGCCAAACCAGGTGTTCTATAATATTATTTAGCGTTGCACTTGGTGTGTTAATCTAGGCTATCTTTACTATCGCTTATTAATAATAAATAAACGGCATCCATATATCTGCCATAACAGATGCGATAAATATTTATATATGACTAAGAGTGTGCCTTTTCTGCCTAAACAAGCTATAGCATTTTGATAGTAAAGGGTTGATTTGATAACAGAATGTGCTTAAGCTGTCTTAAACTGCCTAGGTATTGCACTTCTACACTGATTTGATGTAACTAAAGTACGCTTAGGTGTTGGATACTAACAAAAAAGCCCCTAGCTATAAAGCTAGGAGCAATTTAAAAGTATATTTAAAGGTTTAAGTATTATGCGTACAATTTTGGATTGATCTCAATAATTTTTTTTCTGCCATCGGTTGACTGTATTATATGCCCTTTACTTTCTAAGTTATCCAACTCAATTTGCAACAATTTATTATTTTTGCGCATTGGCATAGGTGCTCCGTTGAAAGCATCAGTACGATTTAAAATAGTAGGATTCTTATTCTTGGCCTTACTCACAAGCCAGTTGCTTAACTTCTCACTATCGTTTTGCTCACCTGTAGGCGAGCTATCAAAATAGCGTAAGCGTTCAGCTGTAGAATATTCAACTAACATAAAAGCACGTTTAATATCATCACTATTGATTGTCCTACGTCCTTCAAAGAATGCAATCAATGAAGCTATACGGCTCGCATTTTCTGCCATGCGTGATGCATACGCTTTTAATGTGGCAAATATACCACCTAGCTTCTGACGATCTTCTATTGCTTGCATATGGTCATCAAAAGTCTGTTGAGCTGTGACATCTGCCCATTGTATTTTGATGCGTTCAGATTTGTCTGCGACGTCGGTTGGCCCATCGGCGGGCAAAGTAGCAAGTAAAACTTGACAGCGTGACCAATATTCTATTAAGTAAGGGTTGTCGTCTGAGCTATCACTTCTACGCTTTGGGTCATTCCATGTTCTATATCCTCGCAGATCTTCAGGACAAGCAATCAAAGCACGGGCTAAAAGCCCTTGACCATTCATTAACGGATCGCTTAATGCTGGTTCTAAAATGACATGCTGTGCCATTAACATCAAGGTTAAACGTGCGCCATATGCTTTTGTACGTGGGTTAGCAAAAGCAGTCTTTTGTGACCGTGATCGATTGACCATACCGCTACTATATAAGTCAGTAATTCCAGTCAAGCTATTACCAGCTGTCTTACTAGTCATTGAAGGACCATTGAAAAATTGTGCTGCATCATCACTTGCCCACGTTGCAACAATAATTTCTCGATTTACATACTTATCTAGTAAGGCCTCCATTGTGATATCTTTGAATACCATTTCAGGGTTATATGGCTTAGGTATTGATTCAAGAAACTCTTTTAATTCCTTGCCATTTAAGACTTCCTTTTTAGCTTCCCATAATACTAATGCATCAATATATTGTTCATATTGTCGTTGCTCATACTCATCAATTTTCAAATGTGTTAACTTCATGGTCTCAGTCTTGCCAGCGCCACTTTCACCTTCTGTTATTAGTATCAAACTCGCTGGCTTATAACTATTTCCAAAAGGTGCGTCAATAAACTGCTGGCCTATATGTGATAACGCGCCTAATACACACTGACCAGCCATTGCAAGTGGCACCTGCGCATAATAGGCTATTGCCTCAATGGTATGCCGCAATGAGCCTGTGAATGCGTTGATTGGGTAAGACGTAGGCTTGCTAGAGTCGTTGGCTAGTGGTTCAGGATCTGGCCATTTATCAATTTCCAACATATTAATGTTATGTTGTAACAAAGAAGCGCTTTTCATGTTAATATTAACATTCAAAAGATCTCTATTAAATTTACAGTCACATGTAGCTTTTTCGTGATCAGTAACGCTCATGCTACCAACATGAGCGTTTTTATTTTTAACTTTCATCAGTTTCTCCTCCTGCTTGTTTAGAGATAATCAGCGGCCTATCATGACTCTCGAGCCATTCTATAACATCTGAATTGCGCCACACTGCCATGGAAGGTGAGAGTTTGATACAGGTAGGAAACCTACCATCACGACTCCATTCATGCAATGTGGTTCTCGAGAATGGAAGATAAGGTAAAATATCTTTTGCTCGCGACATGCCTTGAGTAGGTAACATCCTAATCATTTCATTTTTTAATGACGAATTGCAGCCATTATCATTGTATTTATCGTTCATTTTATTTCTCCATACATACCACAGCGACATGCTGCGGTATGTATCGAATAATATAGTTCTGTCTAAAAACAAAAAACCCCCAAATCACTATGATAAGGGGGGTTATCGGGAATAATTTACGAGTTAGGGGTTTATTTTTTCATGTAAAGAGTAGGTTGTTCCTCTTGGTCTTCATTTTTAGGTCTACCATTCGGATTAGCATAGCTAGGAACAATATCTTTTAACCATCCGTCTATCGTAGAGTTTTTAGATACCTCAAACTCTTCAGGTAACATAGGACTCTGTATGTTATATAGAATAGATTGAACTTCTTGAACCATGCGTTTTTTCATAACTTTTTCTTTATCATCCATTTTCCATATATAATCTGCTACAGCTATGCCTACCCCTCTAAACAAACTGTTTATCAAATTTCTCTTTTCAATTGAATGCAGTTGTTTAGTATTTTTATCTGAGCTATATTTGTTTAAGTCTAATTTCAACGATTTATTTTCAGATTCTAGTTTCTTTATAATCTCTTTTTTCTCATTCAGTTCTACCATTATATTGTGAAACTCTAATTTTTCACGTACCTGATTAGCAAATTGAATCAAATCACGTGATTTGAATTTCAGTTCACATTTTAATTCATACTTACTGTTTTCATTTATTTCACTATCTAAACTAAATAAGCGATAACCAATAGGCTCTAGGTCTATGAGTTCCTGCATTTTGTCATCTTTGTATGTTAAAAGATCTTCCAAAGTATATAGAAGACTACTGTATCCTATCCTCGGTACAATACTGTGAGACAATAGCTCTATATTATCAATTGAAGCTTTAAAGATAGCTGTACAAGAAACTGACATATTGATTAAACCAACTTCAGTAGGTTTTTTGGCAGAAAATACAGTTCGATGTTCAGCTGCGTAAACTACTCCTGAATACAGGACATAAGGAATTAGTTTATTTATACGAATATAATCATAAAGCATAGAAGGGGTGACAGGCTCACTGAAAATTGCAGATAAGCCTTCTTTAACTTCTTCTAAATTATAATATTCTCTAGAGTTATCAAACATTTTACTACCTTTAGTTAGATTGATATGTTTAGTTAATAGTTTGTTTTAATTTTTTCAATAAAACTCGCCCATTCATTCATCATATCTTTGCGATAGTCTAAATGCTGAGCACCGTTATATGCTTTACTAATTTTGTTTTCTTGTTCATGAGCCAGTTGTAATTCTATAGCTTCATGCCTAAAGCCTTGTTCATGCAAGGTAGTACTCGCTAGACCCCGAAAACCATGCCCCGTCATTTTATATTTATAGCCCATTTGATATAAAGCATTAATGAAGGCGTTTTGGCTGTACGGTTTGCGAGTAGATGGGTTATAGAATACATACTGTTCTGAGAAGTTTAGCTCTTTAATTTGCTCTAATATATTTATGACTTGTGGCGCAAGTGGGACTATATGTGGTCTATCCATCTTCATCTTATCTGATGGGATACGCCAAATTTTATCGTTCCAATCAATTTCTGACCATTCCATGAACCTGAGCTCATTAGTACGTACGAATGTGTAGCATAAAAACTGTAGACCTAATTTAACGGTTATATGGCCAGTGTAGTTATTGATATCTTGCAAAAGTTTTGGCAGCTCTTTTGAGGTAATGCGGCTGTGGTTTTTAGTTTTATGCGGTTTGATTGCCGCTGATAAATCTGCTGCAGGGTTTGAGGTAGCCACACCTATACGAATAGCATGCTTAAATATTTGTCCAACTTCAGCCATTATGCGCCGCGCCATTTCATTAGCCCCGCGTTGCTCGACATTTTTACCAATCGTTAAAATATCAGGTGATGTAATATCGTCGATAAGCTTATGGCCGATAACTGGTTTAACGTCGCGTATGTAGGCTGAATAGTTGCGACTAAACGTACTTGGCGCTAAAAAGGTTTTACGGTCTGCATACCACGCTTGTGCTATGGTATCAAAAAGCTTTGACCCGTCTTGTTCGGCAAGCTTCTCCTTTTTTCTCTCTTTTGGGTTGATACCTTCATTAATAAGCTGCTTTATTTCTAGGTTGCGCTGGCGTGCTTGCTGTAAGGTTATTACTGGATACTTGCCCAAAGTGAGTGACTGTTGTTTACCTTGCCAGCGGTAAGCACTGATCCAAACTTTATTCCCTGTATGTCTTACCCATAATTGAAGGCCATCGCCATCACTATGCTTATCAGGGCGGCTAGGGGTGCATTTTTCACTTGGGGTTAGTTTGTTGATAATAGTATGAGTTAATGGCATGTTGGTATATCTCCGAGTTGGTATAATCTATACCAACAAATATACCAATATTCTATACTGTTCGCCACATACCAAGATATTCGTAAAACTCACAAAACCTCATAAAAAAAGGCCTGCCGCATCGCTGCGAACAAGCCTGATTTAATATGTGGTGGGCCCAGTAGGACTTGAACCTACGACCAAAGGATTATGAGTCCTCTGCTCTAACCAACTGAGCTATGGGCCCTAACGCTAGACGGACAATGATACCTTATTTTTTGAATTTTTCAAGTAAAAGTTAACAAGTAGCGCAGAGTATTTGATGACTTGTTAATAACTGCCACCAGCCAACGTCAAACTACGCCCGCCATCAACCGCGATAGTCTCGCCAGTCACATAACTTGCGCCAGCCAAATAGAGCACGCAATGGGCAATGTCAGCTGGTTTGCCTATTCTTTGCATAGGAATAGAGTCGATAATGCTGTGTTGTTGCTCATTATCAAGCGCTTGGTCGCTATCGATTTCAGGTAATATATTGACCCCAGGGGCAACACCATTGACGCGCACATCAGGTGCCATATCGAGTGCGAGAGATTGTACCATCATCCGATGTGCAGCCTTTGCCATATTGTAGACGGTATAAGTGCTGAATGGTTTATTGTGCGCATGGATATCGAGTAGGCTAATGATGCAACCTTGCCGTGCTTTCAGATACGGATATAACGCTTGGCTTAATAGTAAGGGCGCTTTTGCATTGGTCAAAAACAATTCGTCCCATTGTGCTTTTTCGATACTACCAAGCGCACTCGGATAAAACCGTGAGGCATTATGTACTAGCACATCGAGCTGACCAAAACTTCCTATGATATTTTCAATAAACTGGCTAAGAGCCGAGCTGTCATTAACGATTGCCAAATCAGCGACGATTACCACGGCACTATCGGCTCGATTTTCATTGAGCTCATCGGCTAGGGCATTGGCTTCTTGCTCACTATGATGACAATGGATAATGACACGGTAGCCTTGACGGTGTGCGGCTGTGATAATGGCGGCACCGATACGCTTAGCGCTGCCAGTCACGAGCATCACTGGTGCAACGGTATTTTCTGCTAGAGAGGTGTTGATTTTTTGATTCATAGTTAAGTTTTAGTAGACATTTGAGAGTAATTTTTAAGCCATCTTTTCAGAGGGTATTAAAGACATATCGTGCGCTTGTAAGTGTTCAATTCTGGCTTGTCGCAATGCCGCACCAATCGCTGGACCTTTGAGGTCTGATTCGATATATTTGACACCGATAGCATGGAAGCTGCCTAAGGCTAGCATCATCTCACGGTGCTGAGAGGCGAGTTGTAACACGTGGCTGGTCACTAGCAGTTGCGAGAGCTTATCAGGCTCTTTATGAGCACTACAGGCTTGGATAAGGTCTATTTTTTCACTCGCATTAAGCTCATTTATACGTTTTAATTTTTCGCCTTGCTGCACGAATAAAGTCGCAAACTGAGTTTGAGCTTTTGGTACTTTAGCGGCGTTGCCTATTTCAGTAATAGCTTTTGTGGCAGGCATCGTTTCACTGGGTGTTAAACCAAACAACGCTGGATTAAGACTGGACAGTAATAACGCCCAGCGTTGTGATAGATTTAATTGCATTTGACCCGCGAAATACAGCGCGGTCTGTACCGTCTCTCGTATGTGACCATTAGCGCCCCACGTTTGATGTAAGGGCGCAAAGTATTCTGTTAAAGCATTTATTTCGAACAGTTGCTGCCAGTATACCTGAGGAGAGACCTGCATCATTGCGCGGCTCGATTCTTGCCAAATGCGCTCACTACTCAAATGTGACAGTTCGCCCGAGCTGACCAACTGGCGCATCAATGCCAAGGTCTCATCAGCAATCGTAAAGCCTAAGTCATAATAACGCCCATAAAAGCGCGCCGTTCTAAGCACTCGTAATGGATCTTCGTTAAAAGCGCTGGAGACATGGCGTAGGGTTTTGCTTTTTATGTCACTCAGTCCACCATAATAATCGACTACTTCGCCACTGATAGGAGTGTCGTCAGTGAGGCTCGTGACTTCGATTGCCATGGCATTGACGGTTAAGTCGCGTCGTTGCAAATCTTCTAATAGTGTCACTTCAGGGCTGGCATGGACACTAAAGCCCTGATAGCCTCGTCCTTGCTTGCGTTCGGTACGTGCTAGCGCATACTCTTCATGACTGGTCGGATGCAAAAACACAGGAAAGTCAGCGCCGACTTGTTGAAATCCAGCAGCAATCATCTCTGCTACTGTCGCCCCAACGACAACGAAGTCTTTGTCTTTAATAGGACGATCTAGCAATCGATCACGTACTGCGCCGCCGACGAGATAAACTTGCATAATAGTTCCTATTTATTGACTTAATTGACACTAATGAAAGGGTGATTGACAAAAAAAACCAGTCAGCGCTTTTAATAAAGCACTGACTGGTTTTAGTATAGCAGACCATCTCCATAAATAAATTACAGTGATGGTGCTAATAACACACTTATACTATCGTTGAGCTATTTCTGAGCTTCGTTCTCTAAATCCTGAGCTTCAGTAACGGTCAGTGCAGTCATGTTGACGATACCACGTGCTGTCGCTGATGGCGTCAAAATATGCACTGGCTTATTAGTACCTAATAGGATAGGGCCAATAGAAGCACTGCCAGTTGCGGTTTTAAGCAGGTTGAAAGCGATGTTTGATGCATCAAGTGTTGGCAAGATGAGCAAGTTCGCTGCACCTTTTAACGGACTTGATGGCATGTCGTTTAGACGGATATGCTCATTCAGCGCGGCGTCACCTTGCATTTCGCCTTCGAATTCAAAGTCGACATTCATATTGGTTAGTAGCTCATGAACCTTACGCATTTTGACAGCGCTGGCACGGTTTGAAGCACCAAAGTTAGCATGAGAAACTAGCGCGACACGTGGCGTGATACCAAAACGACGTAACTGATCCGTTGCCAAGACCGTCATTTCAGCCAACTGTTCAGCCGTTGGATCTTCGTGGATATAGGTATCCGCGATGAAAATGTTACGATCTTGCATCAATACGGCATTCATCGCATAAAAGTCGTTCATACCTTCTTTTTTACCAATGACGCTTTCAACGTATTTTAGATGCAATTGATAATGGCCAAATGTACCACATACCATGCCATCTGCCGCACCATTTTCGACTAGCAAAGAACCAATCAGAGTCGTCTTACGGCGAACATCACGACGCGCAAGCTCAATGCTTACACCGCGGCGTTTGTTCTTCTCGTAGTAGCCCTGCCAGTAGTCTTTGTAGCGAGGATCGTCATCAATGTTGACGATGGTAATATTCTCGCCATCTTTTAGACGTAGGCCCAGTTTTTTGATATTGGCTTCGATAACTGAAGGGCGACCAACCAAGATAGGTTGTGCTAGCTTCTCATCCACGACGACTTGCACAGCGAGCAAGATATTGTTGTCTTCACCTTCACAATACACAATACGTTTTGGATCAGCTTTAGCACGAGCAAAGATTGGCTTCATCACAAACGCTGAGTTATAAACAAACTCAGACAGACGCTGACGATATGCTTGCATGTCATCGATAGGTAGCGTGGCAACGCCTGAATCCATTGCTGCTTTGGCAACAGCAGAGGCAATCTCAATGATTAGATTTGGCTCTAGAGGGCCTGGGATTAAGTAGTCACGACCAAAACTCTGCATCTTTTCGATGTTTCTAGCGCTGGTAGTTGGAGTAGCTTCAACGTGTGCCATCGCAGCGATTGCTTTTACGCAAGCGACTTTCATCTCTTCGTTGACAGTTGTCGCACCAACATCCAATGCACCGCGGAAGATGTACGGGAAGCATAGCGCGTTGTTTACTTGGTTTGGATAGTCTGAACGACCAGTTGCCATGATGACGTCTGGACGTACCGCATGTGCCAATTCTGGCATGATTTCAGGTGTTGGGTTGGCAAGTGCAAAGACGATAGGGTCTTTTGCCATACGGCGTACCATATCTTCTGATAGTGTGCCTGGCATTGATAGACCTAGGAACATATCGACATCGTCCATGACTTCTTCGATAGAAGTAGCTGTGATATCACGAGCATAGCGCTGTTTGGTTTCATCAAGGTTTTCACGGCTAGTACTGATAATACCGCGTGAATCTGAAACAATGATGTTGTTTTTATTAACACCAAGGGCGCAAATGATATCTAAGCAAGAAATGGCTGCTGCGCCAGCGCCTGAACAAACAATTTTGATCTCTTCAATTTTTTTGCCAGTAATCAACAGAGCGTTTAGCATGGCTGCGGCAACAATGATTGAGGTACCATGTTGATCGTCATGGAATACGGGAATGTTCATGCGCTTACGCAATTCACGTTCGATTTTGAAACATTCTGGTGCTTTGATATCTTCTAGGTTGATACCGCCAAATGTTGGCTCAAGAGAAGCGACGGCTTCAATGAATTTGTCTGGATCATTTTGGGCAATTTCAATATCAAAAACATCAATACCCGCAAACTTTTTGAACAGAACCCCTTTACCTTCCATCACTGGTTTTGATGCCAACGGGCCGATATTACCTAAACCTAGTACGGCAGTACCATTGGTGATGACACCGACCAAGTTGCTACGCGCTGTATATTTGGCCGCTAATGCTGGGTCTCTTTGAATTTCAAGACACGGTACAGCAACACCTGGAGAGTAGGCAAGTGCTAGATCTCGTTGGTTGGCCAATTGCTTGATAGGGGTAACTGAGATTTTACCTGGTCTTGGAAACTCATGATAATGGAGGGCAGCTTGTTCAAACTGCTCTTTTTCCGTATTAGGGTTATCCGTATTCAAAGTGATATCGTCATTCATAATAATTGCCATGGTTGGAATAAATTGGAATAGATTAAATGGTGATAAAAAACTAACGCCGAACCCTCAAAAAACCATGAGATATGATAAGAAGAGGGCACAGTTACACTAAAAAAGGTAATGATCGATAAAAAGGTAATGATTGGCGCTTAGATTGCAGCGAAAAAAGCAATTTTGCAAAATAGTTATTCTAGCACTATTGACAATTCGCGCCTAGTCAATAGCCGTGAATTGTCCGAACAATATAATAAAATGATATTCATTATTTAGCTGGTTGATAATGCCAAAGAACAGAGCCAAATATCAACCTTAATTTTATAATGTTTTAAAATACTATCGAACAGTAGGTGTATTAAGACGAGCAGCTAATGGGCATTTGCGGTGCGTGAGGTGCAGGCGGCGCACTATCTAAATCGGTAGCGATAGCTTGGACATCATAAGGATTGGCAAGTAGCTCGAATACACGATTAACTTCCTCGAATTGACCTTGTTCAGCGGCGGTAATGGCACGCTGAGCCATGCTGTTACGCAATACATAAGCAGGATTGTTCGCTTGCATGTCATTGAGCGCTTGTTCAATAGACAACGGCTGTAATTGCGCCAGATAACGTGCTGACCAGTCTTGCCAAACTTTATTTGCTTCGTCGTTGAGCTCTGCCACCATGGTAGACAGTAGCTGCTGCTCATAAGGATAATCGTTTGGCGCTACGAGAGCCAATAACGCCCGAAAGCTATTGGTATAGTCGAGTAAATTATCTTCGAGAAAAGTGAGCCACTCAAAGGTCAACATTAAGCTTTCTTTTTCATGCGGCAATCCAAGTTTACGGCATAGCCCCTGCTGATAGTGCTGCATAAAGGTCGCCTCGTAAGGTGCCAAACAGTCAGCCAGCGTTTCACGTGTTACTCCCTCTAAGCGCATGAAATGTGGTAGCCAAGTATTTAGATTCCAATGTCCGATAGCGGGCTGATTCTGATAAGCGTAACGCCCAGTATGGTCTGAGTGATTGTTAATCCATGCAGGATTGAAGCGCTCCATAAAGCCAAACGGCCCAAAGTCCAAGGTACTGCCCGTGATCGATAAGTTATCTGTATTCATCACGCCATGAGCGAAGCCAATCAGCTGCCAGTCGGCAATCATCCGTGCGGTACGCTCAACCACTGCGGTCAAAAATGCCAGCACTGGTGTCTCGCTTTGGCGGCACTCTGGATAGTAAGTGTCAATCATATAGTCGGTAAATTCACTGAGTAAATCAGGGGCGAAGCTGGCAATCCACTCGACATGACCCAACCGAATGTGACTGTCAGCCACGCGCATCAATGCCGCACCAGCTTCTATGCGCTCACGGCGTACTCTGGTATCAGAGACCACAAATCCTAAAGCGTTAGAGGAGGGAATACCAAGTTGGGTGAGGGCGTGACCACATAAATACTCGCGAATGGTACTGCGTAACACCGCGCGTCCATCACCCATCCGCGAATAAGGCGTCAGGCCGATACCTTTAAGATGCAAGTCTTGTGGTTGGTCGTTATTATCGAGCACTTGTGCCATCAATAATCCGCGCCCATCACCCAATTGACCAGCCCATTGCCCGAACTGATGACCCGCATAAGCCATGGCTAGCGGTTCAAAATCTGCTGGCAGGTATTGACCACCGAGTATCTCAACCCAGCGTGCCATTAGGTCTTCATCGTCTGCCCAGCCCAATTGCTGTGCCACCTGCATATTGAAGTGACCAATCCGTGGATTGTCTAGTGGTGTAGGGGGTTGTTTATGATAAAGACGTGTGTCTAGATTGACGTAGGTGTTTTGATAGCGCATGCAAGGCTTTCCCATCGAATGATATAATCGAATTATAAATTAAGTGACTTATTTTAGTGACTTGCTTACTATAGCATAGCCTTACCATTGCAGCGTTTCACTCTGTCCATCTCTTGTAATCTGCGCCTCTCAAGACTGTCTAATGAATCCTGTCGGATTTTATAAATCTCATAAATAAATAAGTGCTGTGAATAAACGTTAGATAAAAAAATCCCTCTATCTATTACAGATAAAGGGAAGGAAAAAAGTCAAAATAGAAAAGTCAGATTACTGTTAACGTTTAAGCCGCTTTGGCGTTATGACCAATAGAGCGAAATGCCGTCTTTAAATTGCTATTATGCTCAAGGATTTTTTGTTCAATCTTGGCATAGTCATTTTTCAGTATATCTTCAGCTTCATGCAAGCGATCCGCAAACTCTGTCTTTTTCATCTCAATAGTCTTGGCTTTTAGTACCTGCCATTCTTCTACTGTCTGGGTGAACGCATCAAATTCAAACTTAATACGATCTTGGAAGCTTTTCATTGCATGAGGTAGATCAATGCCACCAACGGTTGCTGTATCAATTTTCTGTTGTGCTGCCTTAAACTGCATTTGCACTTCAGCATGCTTGATGGTCGTGTCATCTACTGTACGTAGATCTGTTGTCAGACCCAGCTTCGATAAACCTACAATCAACCATTTGGTTGGATCATACTGCCACCATTTCACGCCATTACGATAATCGTATTGGAAGAAGTGATGATAGTTATGATAACCCTCACCCCATGTAAAGATGGCCAAGAAGAAGTTATCACGAGCCGTATTAGTATCCGTATAAGGACGGCTACCAAACATATGGCATAGCGAGTTGATAAAGAACGTAAAGTGATGCGTCAATACCAACCGCAGTAAACCAGCTATAACCAGCGTACCCCAGACATCACCCAATAACCAACCAATAGCAGCGACCATACCAACGTTCAAGGCAACGACCCATAGACCGTAGTATTTATGCTGAATCTGTAACGTTCTGTCTTTGGTCAAGTCAGGGATGTTCTTATAGTCAAACTTGCCGCTAGGGTAGTTGCGTAGCATCCAACCAATATGGCTGAACCAAAACCCGCGCTTTGCTGAATATGGATCATCCAAACGATCGTCTACATGGCGATGGTGAGTACGATGGCCAGACACCCAGTCAAACGCAGAGCCTTGCACCGCTAGGGTTGAGCCAAGCAACAAGAAATTTTTGACAATTGGATGCGCTTTATAAGCACGATGCGCCAATAGACGATGGTAACCGGTTGTGATGCTCATACCCGTCCATACCATAAAGGCACCAAATACGCCCCAAACAGGCGCGCTCACGTCATGCGTAAATAAATACCATGGCGTAATAATGGCGGCAGCAATTGGTGTGGCTACCAAGATAGTCGCTGGAATCCAGTTGATCGGCGCTTTTGTGAACTCAAACTCACGCATATCAATGCTTTGCTCTTCTGTAGAAACGTCAGTTTGTGCAGAATCTGTCGCATAGTTGCGTTTTGCTACAGGTTGCTCATCAAAAGCAGCTTGCGCCTTTTTTTCGTCAAAACGAGTTTTAAAACGCGTTACTTGAGTGCTGGCAGTTTTTACAAGCGTGTCGCCAGATTTGATAGCGAAACGTAAGCCTTTAAGCGGTAAGCCAAGTGCTTTTTTTGCAATCATATAATATCCCTAACGGTATTAATTTAAGACACCATAGTACCTTAAAAACTAAGTAAAGTGAACACTTATACACTATAAAAATATTGCTAAATAACAATAACTTGTATCGATTATGGTATTCATTGCTGTAAATAACCGGTGACTTATCAGGCATAGCGTAAAAGTGTAAGTAGCACGACAGATATGTAGGGGGTGTGAGGTTTTTTCAAGAGGGGTGTCGGGCCGTTAGTGTACCAATAGGTGGGTTGGAAAATCCGTAATAATTACATCAACCTGCCACATTATTAGTGATTTAATGGTATCGATGTCGTTGACCGTCCACGCACTAACAGGTAAACCATAACGATGGCTGTTTTTAATGACGGACTGGGTTAGGAGCGGGTAGTGGATACCCAGTCGACTACAGCCCAGTTGCAATGCGGTATTGGGCGCCGTTGCCAAGGCGTCAGGTGTGCGAATAAGCAAGCCGCGTGGGGTATGCATCAATAGCGGATGACGTTGCAAGCGAGCATGCAGCTCGACATCAAAGCTAGTAAGGACAATAGGTAAGCTGGCAAGTGGCGTGTCAATGAGGTTGTGTGCTAGCGCGTTAACCAACTGCCTATAATTGGTACGCTCATGGGTTTTTATCTCAAGCTCTATATAGCGAAAATTGGTCAGTACATCATAAGCGCACGCTAAAGTCATGACTGGATATCCATACTGCCGATAGCGTTTAATCTCAGCGAGCGTTAACTGGTCGATATGCGATTGCTGACCACACATGCGTTCTAAGTTATCGTCATGGAACACAACCAGTTGTCCATCAGCACTTAGCTGAACATCAAACTCAACCCCCGCTAAACCCCGTGCTTGTAAATGCTGTGCATGCTCAAAACCTGCCAAGGTGTTTTCGACTGCTTCACCGCGTGCACCGCGATGACCGAGCAAAAGCGTGTTGTTAAGATTTATCATAATGAGGAACTGTCGGCTATTTTTACGAGTAATGATATAGCGTCCAACCAACAGAATCTAACGAAATTTGCAAAATAGTTTTTGCTCAGGCGTTGCCTTAGAGAGTAGCAATATAAAAAATAAGTATGTGTCTAATAGATACTGCAAAGAAGGTTTTTAATCATCTTTGCTACTGCTTAATTATCATCAAAATTCTGTATTGATTATATAAGTATGTATTTGTTATGTTTTTGCAACCAAACGCGGCTTTTGGGTACAATGTTGGACATTATTTGTACAGTAGGGAGTTACACTAATGACCATCCTATTCAAACACCGTATAATAATCTGATTTTCAAATCTATCGCGGCAAATGTTGCGATCTGAATGTCAAATACCGTCCATCGCAGGCGGTAAGCATTAGTAAATTGGGAGTAAATTGAGTATGAGCGTAGCAAAAAGCAAGTGGATCAAATGGCAGCACGTTGCGGGTATTAGTCTGATATGTGGTTTGGCCGTGACAGGTTGTGATCGCTCAGATAAGGACGATAGCGCTGAAACGACAGCAGCAACGGCAGATCAACCAGTGACTGACGATAACGTAATCGCTCCTGCCGTCAGTTGTGATGATCCGCTGGTACAAGACCGCTTGAAATCCACGCTGAAAAACACGCTCAATCAGCAAGCCCAAACGTTGGCTGCCAATTATGCCAATGAGGCAGAAATCAGTCTAAACGGTGGTGCTGTCACTGACAAAATCAATGGCATTATTATCGATGTGCAAAATGCTGCAATCTTACAAGAAGCCAATAACAATGGTATGACGACTTGTCAGGCAAGCGTTAGTATGACTTTGCCAAGCGAAGATTTATATCAAGCAAGTCAAGTACAAGCGGCTGGTAACCAACCAAGCTTGCAGTCTCGATTAGCGCAAAACAATATTCGTATCAATAATAATATGCTCGTTGACGACGCTTTTACGTATGTCGTCGGTACTCAAGGTGGTCAAGTTCGTACCCGTATTGCTGGACAACCGGCACTATTGACTGTTGTGGCAGATGTGATGGCAGGCTCGGTGTTTAAGTCAGCGGTTGATGAGCAGCGCGCCCAACGTGCCGCTCAACAGGCTGAAAGTCGCCGTGATGCTGCACAGAACAATAACAACGATCAATCAGCGCCAACCCGTCAGCCAAGAATAGTGACGCCAACCGCCCCTGTTCGTCCAGTAGAGCCTGCTACGCCGCCGACCATTAATAATCCAAGCAGTAGCCAAAGCAACAGTCAGAGTAGCGCTACAGAAAACAACCAAGCCGCCGCGCCAAGTGCTGACGCCAAAAAGCCAGCAACACAAACAACGCCAAAGTTAGTGCCTAATGATGAGAGCATTGATATGGTCATCGTCGAAGATGATAGCGCTACATATTAAGTCGTCAAGACGAAGCAGTTGCTAATAGCATCTTAAAAAAGCCCGCAACTTTTACGCTGCGGGCTTTTCTGTATGAGCTATTGGCTTATCGATAGGCTGGCATATAGCCTCATATCGCTGTGCTGTGCTATAAGTGATTATTTATCACTGGTGAAATTTTGCAAGACTTGACTGTCCCACAGCACTTCAGAGACTTGGGCAGGATCGGTGCAAAAACGCGCCGCGACGAATAACCAATCAGACAAGCGATTTATAAAGCTAATCGCAGTACCGCGAATGGCTGGTGGACGTTGTTGCTGTAAGAGTACCGCTTGGCGCTCAGCACGGCGACAAACGGTACGCGCTATATGCAATTGACTGACCAATAGTGAGCCTGTCGGTAGAATAAAGTCTTTTAACGGTGGTAAGGTCGTGTTCATCGCGTCAATCTGTTGCTCCAACCATTCGATATGAGTGGCATTGACACCTTCATATTCTGGCATGGCCAACTCGCCACCGATATTAAATAATAAGTGCTGAATAATGACTAAGGCTTGAGCAAAGTCTAGTTCTTTTTGCTGCTGTAAGCGTTCAGGCAACTGCTGTTGGTTTGCGTTTTCATTATTATGGGCAGCTTGTGCCAAGTGCGCGCGTACCAGACCGATGTGTGAGTTGAGCTCATCGATATCACCCATCACGCTAAATAGGTTGTCGGCTTTACTCACGCGGCTGCCATCTGCCATACCGGTGCTGCCATCATCTCCGGTGCGTGTATATATTTTGCTCAAGCGATTGGCCATTTCTACATCCTTAGCGGTTTTTATCATTGAATAGGGTTAGTTGTGCGCTCATTGTAGTATTTTCCGGCTGATTTCGCTAAGATAATGGGTTAAGTTTTATAAAGTGATTATTTTTTATAAAGCGGTAACTTTTAAATTTATCATCTCATTAGTCGCGGTTAGTGGCTAATAGCACGGTACTCATATTTTATCGTCATCTCAATTTATCTATCTTGTTCTAATTAAAAGGCTTTTATACCATGACCACACCTCTTGCCGATGCAATGTCTCAGCTTGCCATTTATGATTCACTGACTGGCGGTAAGCGTCAGTTTGTACCACTCAAAGCCGGGCAAGTAGGTATGTATGTGTGTGGCATGACTGTTTATGATTATTGTCATATTGGTCATGCACGCATGATGATTGGCTTTGATATGGCAGTACGCTGGCTGACGCAACTGGGCTATGACGTCAATTATGTGCGTAATATCACCGATATCGACGACAAAATTATCACGCGCGCTGCCGAAAATGGCGAAGAGATTGGTGTATTGACTGAGCGTTTTATTAAAGCGATGCACGAAGACTTCTCTGCGCTTGGCTGCTTGACGCCTGATGCCGAGCCGCGGGCAACTGACCACATCGACGAGATGCAGCAAATGATTGAGACGTTGGTCACTGGTGACTATGCGTATGCTGGCGACAATGGCGATGTTTATTATGCCGTCGATAGTTTTGCTGACTATGGCAAATTGTCCAAGCGCAATCTTGATGATATGCAGGCAGGCTCGCGCGTTGATGTCGAGAACGATAAGCGCAATCCGTTTGACTTTGTATTATGGAAAGCTGCAAAACCTGATGAGCCGCAATGGGCGTCACCATGGGGTCAAGGGCGTCCAGGCTGGCATATTGAATGTTCGGCGATGTCGACCAAGTGCTTGGGCAATACTTTTGACATTCATGGCGGTGGTCATGACTTACAGTTCCCGCATCATGAAAACGAGATTGCGCAGTCTGAAGCAGCGACTGGCTGTGAGTATG
This sequence comes from Psychrobacter sp. Pi2-51, assembly GCF_904846665.1. Taxonomy (NCBI): domain Bacteria; kingdom Pseudomonadati; phylum Pseudomonadota; class Gammaproteobacteria; order Moraxellales; family Moraxellaceae; genus Psychrobacter; species Psychrobacter sp. Pi2-51. Next base: position 51,636 of record NZ_CAJHBP010000013.1, on the reverse strand, counting down.
CACGTAATTGGATGCATGTTGGTTTTATTAATGTCGATGGCGAAAAAATGTCTAAGTCATTGGATAACTTTTCCACCATTCGTGATGTCATTGCGCACTTCCATCCTGAAACGTTGCGCTTTTTCTTATTATCAAGCCACTACCGCAGTCAGGTGAATTTCTCTGATAGTGCCTTGGAAGAAGCACATAATAGCCTAAGCAGATTATACAATACCTTAAAGCTGGCTGAACAGCAAAAGGGTGAAGAATTGGTAATCAATGAGGCGTTAATAAATGACGCTTACAGTAGCACTGCTGGGCAAGATTTTATCAAAGCTATGAATGATGACTTTAATAGCTCGACGGCAATTAGCGTATTGTTTGGGCTGGCCCGTGATATCAATAAAGCCATCAAAGCTGAAGACGTGGCGAGTGTTTGGCAATGGGCGCAGCAGCTCAAAGCCTTGGCACAAGTATTAAATGTACTACAGCAACCAGTGTCACAGTTCTTACAAGCAGTCGTCGGTGATCAAGCAGATGACGGGTTAACTGATGCGGTTATTGATGGTCTAATCATTGAGCGAGCAGAGGCTAAAGCCAATAAAGATTTTGCGCGTGCCGATGAGGTGCGTGAGCAATTAAAAGCGGCGGGCATTGAGCTTGAAGACAGCCGTGCTGGTACGACTTGGCGCCGTGCCTAATGCTGTGCTTAATAATGCTTTGCTCAATATAGATGGTATCAACCATAAAATACGTCAACTAGGGCATGTCCTCAATTCAACCGAGAGCGATCTAAATGGGCTAAAAGTGGTTAAATTTTGCCAAACATCGTCAATTAGCTAGGTAATATCTCGATATTATCTGCGCTATTTTCCTTGTTTGACTGCCATTTACCTCACTTTTATCCTCATTTTTAAAATGAGGACACGCCCTAATAAATTAAGTCAGCATTGCGCTGGCTTTTTTTTGTAGACTGCATTAGGTTAAGAATATACTGAGGCCAAGATTTCTCTTATGCAAAATTTCCTACATTCTCTAGACACTACACACGTTAAAAACGTCAATGATAAACCTAACGCTATTTATGATGTTGGTGGCAGTGCTGTGCGCCACCATAGTAGACTGACACTTTTACTCAGCATGCTGGTCATGGTATGCAGTGTGTTTTATCTTCCTGCGACAGCGGCTACCAACCACGATACGGCCGTCGAAAATCAAAGTAATGCACTGAATACTGTGCTTGCGAAGCCAGAAAACTTGGCGGATTACACGGCACAGAAAATTGAACAGATCAAAAAAGAAGGCATTAGTGTCTCGGAGATTGCAGATGAAGTTGTCAATCCCTTAGACAAGGATGCAGTGCAGCAAGCAGGCGTACTGCAAGGAGATACGGGTCTCACTGGTGATTATAACGAAAGCTATTATTCTTTAAACAAACTAAATGCAGGATTGCCACCGCTCGCTGAACCACCAAATTTATCCACGCCGCTTGCCACCTTGGAGTTTTTTCAGTCAGCCGTCATGAAGCAGCAGTATGATTTGGCTGCTTATGCGCTCAATATGAATTTGATTGATGGTAAGTTGCAGCGTAGTCGGGCGATAGATCTGGCCAAACAACTTGATTTTTTGTTGATTGAAAAAAAGCTCTATGTTTTTGATGAATTGCCAGATCGCCCTGACGGTTTGATTGAGCCACCGCTTGGTAGCACGAACAGTATTCAAGGCATTCCTAGACGCTCTATTCAGCTTGGTTACATTGATTATCGTGAGCGCCGTGTACCCATACATTTAGAGCGTGTGCGCATTGATGATAGTGCGCCTTTTTGGATATTTTCTGCCCAAACGGTTGGTAATATCGATAACCTCTATGAGCAATACCATCCTGCAAAGTTTGAGCGTTATTTACCGGCGTGGACAACATTACAGTTATTTAGTATCGCCATCTGGGAGTTTTTAGCATTACTTATTTTCTTCTCTTTTACCATGGGAGTGGGCTGGTTACTCAGTAAAGGTGCTGGCAAGCTTCTCAATTGGTATGTCAAAGATAAAGCCGGTAATCGGCTGAGTACGCTCCACCACAATAGCGTGGAAGATTTGGTCAATAAGCTGACAGTACCGCTAACCTTTACCATCAGCTTCTCATCGGTATTTACCTTGGTATCGGGTGGCTTTCCTTACCTGGATGCAGTCGCTTCCTCTATACGTCCGATTATTTGGATTGGATTGGTCTTTAGCGCCATGTGGCTCGGTATACGTGTTATCAACTTTTTTGCCAACCGCTATCAAGATATGCAGATTGAAAACCTAGGAGAGGAGCAGTTTGACAAAGTGCGCCGTCGTCGAACTTACGTATCGATATTTCGCCGCGTCTTCGTATTTGTCATGGTGTTGGGCAGTATTTGGATAGGTCTGAGTGAGTTTGCCAACATGGAAGGCTTTGGCAAAACCTTAGTGACTTCGGCTGGCATTGCTGGCGTGGTCATTGGTATCGCCGCTCAACCAATACTGGGTAACATCATTGCTGGAGTACAGGTAGCAGTGACCCAGCCCGTACGAATTGGCGACAGCGTAATAATGGATGGCAACTTTAGTACCGTTGAAGACCTGCGTTATACTTATGCGGTACTAAAAACATGGGATGAACGTCGATTAATCGTGCCGATGCGCGAATTGATCACCGAAATGGTAGAGAATTGGTCGCATACAGAAGTGCATCAGACCTGTCCTGTGTTCTTATATATCGATTACGGCGCAGATATTGATGCCATTCGCCAGCAGTTTATCTCGGTGGTGAAAGACAACAAGCTTTGGGACAACAAAACTGAGCCTGAAATATTTGTCGTTGAGGTGACTGAAAAGACCATTCAACTGCGCGGCGCTGTTTCAGCGGTAGGCCCTGTAGAAGCATGGACATTGGCCTGTGAGATACGTGAGCAGATGCTTGATTATTTGTACCGTGAACAAAAGCATTATTTACCAGCTGAGCACCTTGTATTGAGACAAAAGTAGTCAATGTCTATTGGTTTGACGCTTAAAAAAATTGAATGTACAGCCTCACTATCGATAGACAACTTTGGGTAAAACCCACTGACAAATATAGCATGCGATTTGCTTGCTTATTTGTTATAATATGGCGTTATTTTTAAGGGATAACTGAGCGATTAAAGATAAGGCTGCGCAGTATTTGCGTTTTCTTACCACTGATAAATCAATAGCAGTTTTCTAGTGTCATTATTTGATGACAAATAATGTTTGATTATAAATAACGACTGGTACATTGCTTATTATCTAAAGCTCTATGATTCAAAGCCTTTAACAAATAAGGGTTGAACGTCGTAAAGTCATAATGGTGATCTTGATTGATTGTCTTAATGCGAAAATCCCACCCATCAAAATAACCACCACTAGGGGTCTGTATGTTACGAATTGTCGATGAAGCCTTCACCTTTGATGACGTTTTATTGTTACCAGCCTACTCTGAAATCTTGCCAAAATCTGCCGATCTGTCCACACGCTTGACCAAAAGTATCACACTGAATCTGCCGCTAATCTCGGCTGCTATGGATACCGTCACCGAATCTGAAATGGCTATCACCATGGCACAGCTGGGTGGTTTGGGTATCTTGCATAAGAGCATGGATATCGATAAGCAGGCCACACAAGTACGCCGCGTCAAAAAATTCGAAGCAGGAACGGTAGTCGATCCTATCACTGTGCATCCTGAAATGACGATTGGTGAATTATTAAGACTGACCCAAAACAACAATATCTCAGGTGTACCTGTGGTAGAAAAGGGCACGGATAAAGTCGTCGGTATCGTCACACATCGTGACTGGCGTTTTGAGACCAATCTGTCGTTACCAGTTAGCTATATCATGACGCCAAAAGAGCAGCTGGTCACCGTGCAAGAAGGTGAAAGCAATGAAAATATCAAAAAATTGCTGCATGAGCACCGTATCGAAAAAGTGATCGTGATTGATGAAGACTTTCGTCTGCGCGGTCTGATTACGGTCAATGACTTTGCCAAAGCTGAAAACAACCCAAATGCTTGTAAAGATGAGCAAGGCCGCTTACGTGTCGGCGCTGCTGTCGGTACGGGTGCAGATACGCAAGCGCGCGTTGAAGCATTGATTGCAGCTGACGTCGATATTATCGTGGTCGATACGGCACATGGTCATTCAAAGGGCGTGATTGAAAAAGTCTCTTGGATCAAGAAAAATTTCCCTCATGTACAAGTTATTGGTGGCAACATCGCTACCGGTGATGCAGCTCTAGCGTTACGTGATGCGGGCGCTGATGCGGTAAAAGTTGGTATCGGTCCTGGCTCTATTTGTACCACACGTATCATCGCGGGTATTGGTGTACCACAAATCTCAGCCATTGATAATGTGGCCAGCGCCCTAAAAGACAGTATCCCATTGATTGCTGATGGTGGTATTCGCTTCTCAGGTGACATGGCAAAAGCCATCGCAGCTGGTGCTTCTTGTATCATGGTCGGCTCATTAATGGCCGGTACTGAAGAAGCCCCAGGCGAAGTTGAGCTGTTCCAAGGTCGTTATTATAAAGCATATCGCGGTATGGGTAGCTTAGGTGCGATGTCAGGTCAGAATGGCTCATCAGACCGTTATTTCCAAGATGCCAAAGATGGTGTAGAAAAACTGGTTCCAGAAGGCATCGAAGGTCGCGTTCCTTATAAAGGACCAGTAGCAGGTATTGTCAATCAATTGGTAGGCGGTTTACGTTCATCAATGGGCTATACTGGCTGTGCGACTATCGAAGATATGCGTACCAAACCACAGTTCATCAAGGTGACGTCTGCGGGCATGAAAGAGTCGCATGTGCATGATGTGCAAATCACCAAAGAAGCACCGAACTATCGAGTGGATTAATTAAAACACTTTAGGACTAATAACTTCTTAATCCTAATAACTTTTTAGTCCTAAGAACGTCGATAGTCACTGACAGACAGCATGACAGTGACATCAGGATACAAACAGTCAACAATGCCCCGTCATTGTTGGCTGTTTTTTTTGTAAAATACACCAATAGATTATAATAACTATTGCCTTGCCTGCGCGTACGTCTGGCGTTTCATTTTTAGACTTGAGGAACATTTGTAATGAGCTACTTTGGCACTGATGGTATTCGCGGAAAATTTGGTGAGTTACCGATCACCCCTGATTTTATTCTAAAGTTAGGTTATGTGACTGGACTGGTGCTCATAGAAAACAATGACAATCCTAGCCGTAAGCCGAGCGTGGTCATCGGCAAAGATACTCGTCTCTCAGGCTATGTGATCGAAGGGGCGCTACAGGCCGGTTTTAACGCAGCAGGGGTCGATGTAAACATGCTTGGCCCATTACCAACGCCAGCTATCGCTCACTTAACTCGCAGCTTTCATGCAGATGCAGGCGTCGTTATCTCAGCATCTCATAATCCATACTATGATAACGGCATTAAGTTTTTTTCAGCTGACGGTAAAAAGTTGACCGATGAGATGCAAACGGCGATTAATGACAAATTAAAAGCCATTATGAGCGACTCTAATGGCAGCGATGTGCTCATGCCTATTCTTGATCCAGCACAATTGGGTAAAAATAACCGAATTAATGATGCTAAAGGTCGCTATATTGAATTCTGTAAAGGCAGCTTCCCTTATCAGTACGACTTAGCTCATCTAACTATTGTTGTCGATTGTGCCAATGGCGCAGGCTATAGCGTTGCCCCAAGAGTCATGCGTGAGCTTGGTGCCAACGTGATTGCTATTAATAATACGCCAGATGGTATCAATATAAACGCTGACTGCGGCTCGACCCATCCAGAGAGCTTGCAAAAAGCCGTACTCGAGCACGAAGCGGATGTCGGTATTGCCTTAGATGGTGACGGTGATCGTATCGTGATGGTCGATGAGATGGGTAAACTGGTCGATGGCGACGGCATTTTATATGTGCTTGCCACCCAAGGCAAAACGCCTGCGGTAGGAGTGGTTGGTACGCTCATGACTAACATGGGTCTAGAGTTGGCATTGAAGGAGGCAGGTATTGCCTTTACTCGTGCAAAAGTAGGCGATCGTTATGTCATGCAAGAGCTTGCCGCTCACGACTGGATACTAGGCGGCGAACCATCTGGGCATATATTATGCTTAGACAAGAGCCGTACGGGCGATGCGATCATTGCGAGCTTACAAGTATTGGCCGTTATGCAAGCGCAAAATAAAGCCCTAAGTGACCTTACAGAAGGCTTTGAAGTACTGCCACAGAAGCTGGTCAATGTACGCTTATCTACCATGCAAGATCCTTTTGAGCATAAAGAGTTAGTCGCCGCTTTTGATAAAGCACGTGCTACTCTAGAGGGTCGTGGTCGTCTGTTGATTCGTCAATCGGGCACTGAGCCGATGATTCGAGTGATGGTCGAGTCAGATGATGAGATAGAGTGTGATGTGATGGCCAATGATTTGGCTGAGCAGATTAAGGCAGTATTGGGCTAGGGCGTGTCTTCAATTCACTCGATAGTCATCTGAATGGGCTGAAAATGGCTAAATCTTGCCAAACATCGTCAAATAGCTGGTTAATATCCTGATATTATCTGCACTATTTTTCTTGTTTGACTGCAATTTATCTCATTTTTATCACCATTTTTGAAATGAAGACAAGCCTTAATAATCTCGATAAATACGTCATTAAAAAGGGCTTAATAATATAACGCAATCAAGGAATAGTTATGAGCATGGACTTTACCGATCAACGTTTATCGTACGAAAAAGGCGCTCTTGACCAGCAGTCGATTCCTACATCACCATTTGAGCTATTAAAAGGTTGGATTAGCGATGCGACCGAGCAAAAAGTGCAAGAGCCCTATGCGATGAGCCTTGCTACTTGCGGGGCAGATAATAAACCCAGTGTGCGTATTGTATTAATGCGTGAGATTACTGAGACTGGTGTGGTGTTTTATACCAACTATGAAAGTGCTAAAGGTCAAGATATCGCTGAGAACCCTAATGCAGAAGTGCTGTTCTTTTGGCATGAGCTTGAGCGGCAAGTCCGTATCAGCGGTAGCATTGCTAAAATAGATGCCAACAAGTCAGCTACGTACTTCCAAAAGCGTCCACACGATAGTCAAGTAGGCGCATGGGTCAGCCAACCACAAAGCGGTGAAGTCGCTAACCGAGAAGTTATGGAACAGACCTTTGACCAGCTCCAAGCAGAGCATCCAGACAATAGCACTGTGCCAACGCCAGAGTTTTGGGGTGGGTATGAGATTACTATTGAAAAGATTGAATTTTGGCAAGGTCGGGCCAATCGTATGCATGATCGAATTGTGTATACGCAGAGTAGCGGCGACAACAGTGAAGGTAATGAAGACAGCGTCAGTTGGACAACCAAGCGTCTGTTACCATAGTGTTTGTCTTATTTTGAAATCCTAGAGTATTTGAAAGTATAAAAAAGCCACTCTACATCCAGTTTTTCTGGTTTTAGAGTGGCTTTTTTTATGTCATTCATTTGCTTTATCTTTTTACTTAATCTCGGTATCGACATCCACTGAGACCGACATACCAGGACGTAATTGAGCAAGCTCAGCCTGATTTTGGTCTAAGTCAATGCGCACGGGGATACGCTGGGCAATTTTAATATAGTTGCCAGTCGCAGGGTTTGCCGCGCCTGCGCTAAATTCACTACCAGTCGCTGGTGAGATATTGCTGACACGCCCGTGGAATTTGGCACCACCAAGCGCGTCAACATGGATGGTTGCAGGTTCACCAATTGCCATATTAGCGACTTGCGTTTCCTTAAAATTCGCGATAATCCAAACGCCTTTAGGAACGACATACATCAGCTGGGTGCCAGCACTAACGTATTGACCTTCTTTGACACTGACCTGACTCAACTGTCCCGCTTCAGGTGCGGTGATGATGGTATTGTCTACATTAATTTGTGCTTGCTTGAGACCTGCTTCAGCATTTTTTATGTTCGCGTCCAAAGAGGAGCGGCTGCCACTGGTTTTTTTGCGGTTTTCGCGAGCTGCTTGTAAATTAGCTTCAGCTTGCTGGACGCCTGCCTGTGCTTGCGCAAGTTGTGCTTTTGTATGAGCAACTTCTGCCTTTGATACTGCGCCGATAGCATCCAAACCTTGATATCGATTGACATCTTCACGAGCACTTTCGACACTCACTTTGGCACTGTATAAGTCAGCTTCACGTGCTTCAATTTGTGCTTGGCTTGATTGAGTATCTTGAGTGTTGCTAGAGCGGTTGGTAACGGCCACTTCTATATTGGCCTGCGCTTGCTCAAGCTGTTGACGGAAGCTACGATCATCAATTTTTACTAGTAAGTCACCCGCTTTTACGTTGGCAAAATCCTGTACGGCTACTTCGGTGATGTAGCCGGATACTTGCGGGCTAATAATGGTGGTTTGTCCTTTTACAAAGGCGTTATTGGTTTGCTGCACAGTAGGCGTGAAGGGTGGCAGCTTCCATGCATATAAAATTAATGCCACACCAATGACAATCATTACAACCAGTAATCCTAAATTCAGATAGGATTTTTTCTTTGGCGACCAGCCAGTAGCCGCTGCGATAGGTTCTTTTGGTGGCATAGGCGTCTCATCACGTGAGCCTTTTTGTATGTCAGTAGCTGGATTTGTCTCAGAGGTATCCGTTTGCTCTATTGTAGGATTTTCGGCCTGATTGGTATCGGTATTTGACGCAATACGTGCGTCCGTTATGGGAGCATCAGTTGACGTCTGAGGTGTTTGATTCAGTTCACTGGGTTTCTTTTGGCTCATGACGCGCTCCTAAATGTTTAATTAGCAAATACTTAAACGGTGTGGCGATAAATCAATAAAGTGAAAAATCACTCATGCAATAAAAGACGTTATTTTGGTTCACGCATTTTTGCAATAACAGCAAGCTCTTTGGCCAGAGGATTGCGTTTGTGATAACGATAGTAAAAATAATTGAGTAATAACATAGCAGTAGCCACAGTTGATAGAATAGCCATGATAAAAAACAAATCACCATAAGCGGAGACTGTTGCTTGGCGCTGAATACCTTGTAATACTTGGCTCATTGCACCAACATTCGCTTGCGCTGCATCCGTCGTTTGGTTTGACAATACACTACGAGTACCGGCAATTTGAGCACTGAACGCAGGATCCCCCAAATTCAGTGAGCTGACCATATCTGCATAATGTACCTGTGTACGAATGGTTGTAAATGCCTGAATTGCCGCCGCACCTGCCAAGCCGCCCACCGTTTGTGAAATACCAAAAATAACGGAAAAACTAATAATATAGGCAGGACCACTGGCAATCGCACGCAAAAATCCTTCAAAAACCAGAGGCCCCATGAAATACACGGCAGCAAATGCAATCAAAAATTGGCTGAAATAAAACATATAGGGTGCAGAATTAATAGACACACCCACATCCATCCAAGAGCCTAATGCAATCAATGCCACTGCAAAAATAACGGGTCGACGTAAATCCATCGGATTGGTGCTAAAAATACTAATCACTAAAGCCAACACACTGGCAGCCAATATGACCGCATAAAAAGTAATGAGCTGATCGTTACCATAGCCTAAGTTGGCAAGTAATCCTGCCGCACCGACATTTTGCTCAGATAGCAAAATTCGCATGACAGCGCCCGTAATCATAAAAGCGATAATATTGCGGCTACGCATCCAGCGAACTTGTAGCATTGGGTTTTTTCGATGCGTTTCGATCCATAAGGCGATGCTGATTCCAACAATGGCAATCATCAGTGGATAGACAAGCCAAGGCGTCGTCCACCATAAAATCCTACCTTGCACCAAAATGACCGCTAATGCAGCCAGACCGCTCGCAAAAAACCCAAAGCTGAGAAAATCGAGTTTCTCAAATACTTTTTCTGTATTACCTGGTGGTAGCTCTAAGATATTAATCAATCCAAAGCAAATCAGTGCTAAACCAAATTGGAATAGAAATAAGTTTTCAAGCTGACCATCGATGGTGAGGTAGGGCGAGATGATGCGGGATAATGGAATACCGAACTGTACCAAGCCAAAGCCCAATATTAGGCCACTAGTACGTTTGACAGTTGGCATACCTTGCAAGCAATAAAATAAGCCCAATATGGTCATGCCACTGGCCACCATACCGCTAAGTCCCCTTGCGACAATCTCTAGGTAATAGGGCTCGATGCCAATGTTGGGCGTATCTAATAAGTGACTACTGATCAGCCACTGTAGACTCGTGGCGGCTAACAGAAAAAACAGGGTGATTTTACTAAACAGTGACATGCCAAATTGTTGGCGAATTTTGTACAGTAGAACGGTGATACAGGCATTGGTCATATTGTAGCTGACAGATATCCAACCCCCTTCGGCGGGCGTTAATCCCAATTGGCCTTGAATTTGAGTAAGATTTGCGACAAGTAGACCATTTTGAAAGCTGGCTGTGAGACCAACGAAAATTCCAATCAGTAAATAAAATACTTTACGGCGCACTGGGTGGTCAGGATTGGCTGGAGAGCCCACCATCATTGGTTGTTCGTGGGGCTTAAACTGGTATTCAGTACTCATGGTCGTATGATGATTTGTGTGAATGAATAGAGTAAGGACATGGTACAGCTCCCCTATGATTGGCGGCGTTAGCTGCGCGTGTCAGTAACTGATCTTAGTACAGTTATTAATGGAATAAAACAACAAAAATAGCCCAAGATAGACTTGGGCTATTTTATCATATTTTTTATTGAGCATTTATTATGAAGCTTGTTTACGCTTGCTTTGACTCGTCATGCTCAGCTTCAAGATTCATCGCACGTTGATAGCTATCAAGACTGGCCAGCTTTTCAGCATATTGTTTAATATGTGGATAAGCGTCTAGTTTTTGACGTTGAGCAAGAATGATCAAGTCAAACGACAGCATAAAATCAGCACCACTCAATTTATCACCCACAATAAACGACTTACCCTCAACTGAGGTGTCTAAATATTTGAACAGTCTGGTTTTTTCTATCTCTATATAACCGTTCAAAAACTCATTGTCGTTGATACCTGCTTTTTTGGTAAACAATTCAAGCATCAATGGCAACATCAGCGAGCTTTCGGCAAAGTCAATCCACTGTAAATAATGCCCATAATCGGTGCTATCAGGAGCAGGGCGTAGACGATCTGGCGCAAAGCGTTCGATCAATAGCTCAGTAATGGCCCCTGACTCCGAGTATATTTCACCATCCATTTCAATGACCGGTGATTTACCAAGAGGATGCACAGCTTTTAAGCTATCAGGTGCCAGATGCGTTTTAGCATCACGCTGATGACTGACGATCTCGTAAGGGACGCCAAGCTCTTCTAAAAGCCATAAAGTACGTAGCGACCGTGATTGGTTGAGATGGTGTAAACGAATCATAATAGTAGCCTTTTTACTTTGTTAATTGGATCAACCGTTAAGCTTTGCCATTAGACGCTTAGCTGCTTCTTCTGACGATGCTGGGTTTTGACCTGTGATTAACAAGCCGTCTTCTACCACAAACGATTCCCAATCAGCTGCTTTTTCGTAATTACCGCCATTGGCTTTAAGCGCATCTTCTACTAAGAAAGGCACTACATCTGTAAGGCCAACTGCGTCTTCTTCTGAATTGGTAAAACCAGTAACAGTTTTACCTTTCACTAGGTACTCACCATCAACTTTGACGTTTTTAAGCGCGGCAGGAGAGTGACAAACAAAAGCAACAGGCTTATCTTGTTTTACAAAGGTCTCGATCAGATTGATAGAGTTTTCATCAACTGCCAAATCCCACAATGGGCCGTGACCACCAGGGTAAAAGACTGAATCAAAGTCTTCTGCTTTCATATCAGCCAGTTTTTTGGTGTTGGCTAAATGCTCTTGAGCGTCTTTATCATCTTTAAAACGGGTGGTATCTTTTGTTTGCGCATCTGGTGTGTCGCTACTAGGATCTAGCGGTGGCTGACCACCAGCAGGAGAGGCGATCGTGACATTGGCGCCAGCATCAAGAAAAGCATAGTAAGGTGCGGCAAATTCTTCTAGCCAAAAACCTGTTTTCTTACCAGTATCGCCCAATTTATCGTGTGAAGTTAGTACCATTAAAATATTCATGATTGTCCTTATTTATTATTAACGTTGTTTTTAAATGATTTATTGTTAGCAGCCATCTTTAACCAATCGTACTTAGTCAATAATAGCGATGACTGCCAATAGTATTCATGGTTAAGATGTCATTTTCAGTGGTTGTCTTAACAAATTATGTTGTTAACTCGTTATCCAACCGATTTATTCAACATCAGATACTTTTACGACGGTCTTACCAAAGTTATCACCATTGAGCATGTCAACGAAGGCGTTCGGTGCGTCATCCAAGCCATCTGCAATGTATTCTTTGGTTTTGACATCACCTGATTCTACCCATTTGCTCATGGTTTCTAAAAATTCTGGGAAGTGATCGCCATACTCTTCAAAGATGATGAAGCCTTTGACGGTTAAACGGTTGGCCAATACTTGACCCATTAGCATACCCAAGCGGTCTTTGCCGTCAGGTAAGTCAGTGGCGTTATATTGTGATACTAGACCACATACTGGGATACGGGCATGCGCGTTCAATAGCGGTAATACTGCATCGAACACTTTACCGCCAACGTTTTCGTAATAGATGTCGATACCATCTGGGCACGCTGCTTTTAATTGCTCAGCGAAGTCATCGGCTTTGTGATCGATACAGACATCAAAGCCAAGCTCGTTGACCGCAAAATCACATTTTTCTTTGCCGCCTGCGACACCGACAGTGCGCAGACCATATTGATTACCCACTTGACCGACAGTTGCACCGACAGGTCCAGTGGCAGCCGCGACAACTAAAGTTTCGCCTTTTTGTGGTTTGCCGATATCGGTCAAACCCATATAACCAGTAAAGCCTGGCATACCTAACACGCCTAAGCCGTAAGACGGGTTTGACATATTTTTATCAAGCTTAAGAACACCTTCGCCATCGCTGACGCTGTAGTCCTGCCAGCCTGAATTTGAGACTACTAAATCGCCTTTGGAGAAACCATCGACATTGGATTCAACGACTTGAGCGACTGTGCCGCCCATAATGACATCACCAACTTCTAAGGGATCAGCGTAGCTTTTGGCATCGCTCATACGTCCGCGCATATACGGGTCTAATGATAGATAGACCGTACGCAGTAGCATCTCACTGTTATTGGGTGTTGGGATGTCGCTAGTAGCCATGTCAAAATTTTCAGCTTTTGGCTCACCAGTAGGACGACTGGCCAGTTTGATTTGACGATTTTTTTGTTGGTTTTGTTGTTTTTCAAAGCTCATAGTAAAGCCCCTTTTTTATTTATTGAGTGTTAGATGTTGATTGTCAGTTAATGACTAATACTTAGAGAGTTAACTGTTTAATCATTGGGTATTGCATAGCCGTTTTTTAATAGTTATTGGCTAGTTACTGATTGAAAACTAATTACTGATTAAGAGGGCAGTAACTACTCACTGTTGAATAGTTACTGTTATTTTGACGATACTTTCATTTTCACGACAATATCATTTCGGATAGTGTCATTTAAAGGAAGACAGTCACAAACAAATACTATTTAACCTAACATCGCATTTGTTTGCTGTATTCGTTGGTTACGAAGCCTTGCTAGTAACCGCACGGTCCAAGATACGACGTGATACGTCAAGATCATTTTTGCCGTGCTCACCCAGCTTGACCATGTTATGAGCTTCAAGTTGTTTGATAATAGGATCAATGGCAGCATTGTCTAAATCAACATCTTCTAAACTTACTGGCAAGCCAAGCTCGCGGAAGAAGTTTTCAGTGTTGACAATCGCTGTCTCAATGATGGTGTCATCATCTTGGTCAGTATCGGTGAGGTTCCATACGTTACGTGCATACTGAAGCAATTTCTCTTTTTTGCTTTCTTTTAGCTCGCGCATTACTGATGGTAAAACGATGGTTAATGTACGTGCATGATCGATAGCGTGCAATGAAGTCAATTCATGACCAACCATATGCGTCGTCCAATCCTGTGGCACACCAGTACCAATCAGACCGTTCAGTGCCATGGTCGCTGTCCACATAATATTTTTACGCGTTTCCATGTTTTCTGGGTCTTTTTTGACTGCTGGACCTTCTTCAATCAGAATTTTCAACAAGCTCTCAGCAAAGGCATCTTGCACTTTTGCATTGACTGGATACGTTAAGTATTGCTCCATCACATGGACGAAGGCATCGGCAACGCCGTTCATTACCTGACGCTCAGGCAAAGTCAATGTCTTAGTAGGATCTAAGATTGAGAACTTAGGGAAGGCAAGTGGGTTACCAAACGGTAGTTTTGCTTGGCGTTCGCTATAGTTGACAACGCCGCCAGAGTTCATCTCTGAACCAGTCGCTGGAATCGTTAAGACTGCACCTAGATCAACGGCAGAGTCGATATTTCTGCAATAGCTTGTCAAGGCATCCCATGCTTGATCGCGTGAGACAGTACCGTCTTCTTCTGTTAATGAAGCCACAAGCGCCACAAACTTACTGCCATCAATGACCGAACCGCCACCGACTGCTAATAAGAAATCAATGTTGTGCTCGTTAACCATGTCAGCAGCTTTTAATAGTGTGACGAATTCTGGATTTGGCTCAATACCACCAAACTCAAAGACAGTACGGTTTCCGCTCGCAGACAAAGCGTCTTTTACTTCGTCTAATGTACCAGTGCGCTGTGCTGAACCGCCACCGTAAGTAATAAGAACACGGGCATCAGTAGGAACTAGATCTGATAATTGCTCGATTTGACCTTCACCAAAAACGATACGTACTGGATTGTAATATTGAAAGTTATTCATAATTTTCCTAAAATTTGTAGAGTGTATGTCTGAAATTAAAAGCTAAAATTCGTGATGCTTGTTTTAAACATCTGCAGGCATTGTACATTAATTAGACCGGTCGTCTAGTGTTTTCTGTAAATAATTACAAAAGTATCATAAACCAAATGATATGAATCCAACGAACCGTTATTTACTATTAAGGTGCTTTTTATTGAAAACACCTAGTAATTGAGAGTGGTGATTTAGACTAACGACTGAGAATAAGTAAAGACCGTTAGCGCCCCATTTGCGAAGTCGTCATTTGCCAAACTTCCGAAAGCGGCGTATTGGTTTGACTGGTCTTAGCGATTAAGCTGGCTCCGAGCCATGCAAAATACCAGCGCTTAGCCATACTCTCGGCAGCGATATTGTCAGGCTGTGGTACAGAACCATCAACCCAGCCCGCTTTTATTTGTGTGGCTAGCCAAGTGACGGTCTGCTGATAGCCAGCATTTAACGCCTCACGCATCGTCTCTGACATGTCTGCCACTTCGGCGCTGAGCTTGACGACCAAGCATTTCTCGTGGTCACAGCCATTCTGCTGGGTGTCGTACCAGTTTTGAAAATAGTTATACAGTTTTTGCTGCGCACTCACATCTTGTCCACCGATCGCTTCTAGACGATGCTTATAATTGACAAAATAGTGACTGATAATCGACTCGCCAAAGGCTTCCTTTGAGGCAAAATAATGATAAAACGAGCCTTTGGGTACCCCTGCAGTATCCAATATTTGCTTGATACCAACAGCGGTAAAGCCTTTTTTGGCTATTAATTGGTAGCCAGTCGCAAGTAAATGAGCTTTGGTATCGGGTGTAGTAGTGTCTGTTATGTTAGACATAGGTAGGATGTTCTCCTTTAGTAGAAGTATTTATATAAGATAGTCAGCGTTCATTTGAACGTCATGTTGATAGCGTATTGTAATAGGATATATTTATAGGTGTTACGTTTTATCAACAATATTTACTGACAAAGTAGTCTTGTTTTATTGATAGCTATGGTAGCATTAGACCAGTCGTCTAGCAAGGTAGGTTTTGTTGTTATCCGTTATCACAGCGTCTCTATTTTAAATGATGGCTTTTAATTAATAGTTTAACCATAACTTCAGACTTACTACTTATAAGATATGCTTTTAATTGAGATATCTCCGACTTAATAATTTTATTCAAATAATCGAAAATAAACATTCAGCACAACAAACCAAAAATAAGGCTAATTATGTCAACCAATAATACAACTACCAGTGCATATACTGACTTCCATTTGCAGTTCATCGCTGGTGAATGGCAAACAGGTAAGGACGATAGCAGCAATACTAATACCAATCCCTATAATGGTGATACGCTCGTAGAAATTCAGCAAGCGACCAAGGATCAGCTTAATGAAGCATACGATGCTGCGAGCCAAACTCAAGAAGCATGGGCTAAGCAAACGCCTGCAACGCGAGCCGCAGTGTTATATAAAGTGGTCAACATACTAGATCAGCGCCAAGAAGAAATCGTTGATTGGCTAATCAAAGAGTCGGGCAGCACCCGTATCAAAGCGATGGTCGAATTCAGTGCGACGCGTGCGATTACCCTTGAAGCAGCGACGTTCCCTAACCGTGTACATGGTGAGATTCGCCCATCGAACACGCCTGGTAAAGAAAACTTTATTTATCGTGAGCCTATCGGTGTCGTAGCAGTTATTAGCCCATGGAACTTTCCGCTACATTTGACTCAGCGCTCTATCGCTCCAGCCCTAGCGCTTGGTAACGCGGTGGTACTTAAGCCTGCTAGCGATACGCCAGTGACAGGTGGTTTGCTATTGGCCAAAGTGTTTGAAGAAGCGGGTCTGCCAAAAGGTTTACTAAACGTCGTAGTTGGCTCAGGTAGTGAGATAGGCGATGCAATCGTTGAACACAAAGCGCCAAGCCTAGTGTCGTTCACAGGTTCGACCTCAGTGGGCAAACATATCGGTGAGTTAGCGAACGGCGGTGAGTACATCAAACAAGTGGCGCTTGAGCTTGGCGGTAACAGCCCATTTGTCGTACTAAAAGATGCTGATATCGAGCAAGCAGTAAAAGCGGCTGCCTTCGGTAAATTCTTGCATCAAGGTCAAATCTGTATCGCGATTAACAGAGTTATCGTAGAAGACGAGATATATGATGATTTCGTAGAGCGTTTCTTAGCGCATGTCAAAACATTGAACGTCGGTGATCCTAATAAGCAAGATACCGCTGTTGGTCCAATCATCAACGAAAAACAAGTTAAATCGCTCAAAGAAAAAATCGCTAAAGCTCAGGAAGAAGGTGCAAAAATGATACTAAGTGGCGAGATTCAAGGCCAAGTCGTACCGCCGCATATCTTTACCGAAGTCACTCGCGAAATGGATCTATCACGTAATGAAGTGTTTGGACCACTGGTCGGTATCATCCGTGCTAAAGACGAAGACGATGCACTATCGATCGCCAATGATTCTATGTATGGTCTGTCTAGTGCCGTGTTCACTGCTGATATGCAAAAAGGCCTGCGCTTCGCTCGCGGTATCAGAGCTGGCATGACCCACATCAATGACATCTCAGTCAATGATGAGAGCAATACGCCATTCGGTGGTGAGAAAAACTCAGGTATCGGTCGCTTCAACGGTGAGTGGGTATTAGAAGAATTCACTAGAACACATTGGATCTCAATGCAAAATGAGCCACGTGAATATCCGTTCTAATTGTCTTAAATGATTTTAAACTAAAATAACAGTTAATAAAAAAGACCGCTTTGATAGCGGTCTTTTTTTTGTGTGATATTTGGCAACTTACTGAGAATGATGTATTTGAAAGTTAGTCAATAACTCATCTGGCATGAAAGCCCAGTAATCCTTCAATCTCTTCAATAGTCATACGTCTCACCAGTGCTTGTTCTTCTACTGACAAGCGATTGGTATGTTCTTTTATCATCGTATGAATACTCCGCGATATCTCAGAGGTGGTCGCGTAATACATTTGAGGCTGCTCTTTTGTCAGTCTCATCAAAAATCGATTAATAAGTTTACGCTTTTCATCTGATTTATTTTCTTCAGTCGTAGTATTATTTTGAGTCATGATGTTCTCCTAGAGGTAAGCCATTTAAGCAGTCAGACACATGAGAGTCAATGCTTATAAGTGGTTTCTGGGGCTGAGCGCATTGCCTTACAAGTATTAGGCTAGCATCAAAGTTGAATGCTAGGGCGTGTTGAACATTCACAAATAGGCACTGCTGATCGCTAAAACTGTTTCAGACAAGGCGTAAAACGACGGTAATGCTCATGCCTTAACTAGGTTTACAACGCACTGCTTATATAGATCTGGGGGGCAGTTTTAGCATCGGCTCGAAGAGACAGAACTATTTTTTGCCATTTCATTGTTAAAAATACACGCTTAGAATGACTAAACTTACTATTTTTAACGTCGAACTGTCTAAAAAATAGTCTCTGTCAGAGCCATGGTCGAATGTTCAACACGCCCTAAGTATGTGTTATACCGTATATGATACTTTAAGATTAAAAATAATAAATCAGTGCTAAGTAGCCAGAAGGATAGGGTATGTCAAATCAAGCAGCGAACAACTCAGAGAACAACAATGTCACATTAGTACTATTTCATAATGACTTGAGAGTGGCGGACAATGCCACTTTATTGAAAGCATCTAAGATATCCACTGATGGAAAGCTGCTATTGGTTTATGCGTCATTGTTGACAGATATATTAGATAATAAAGACCATTACGATGCCTATCGCTATGAGGCTATGGGGCAAGCTCGCCAGCAGTTTTTGCATGAGAGCTTGGCTGATTTAAATGCGTCACTAGAGCCGCTTGGTAATAGGTTGCTGTATTTACAGAAAGGCGAAGAAGCATTGGACTTCTTTACTCAGTTGAGTGATCTAATAGAGCAGCAACAAGTGACGGATATCTGCATCAGTCAAACGGCAGATTATAATCAAAACAAAGTATATGACCTTATACAGGCGAAATATCCAGAGATACATTGGCATATCCAGACAACGGCAACTTTGTTTGACGAGTTACCGCTAGAGAACTTACCCAAAAGCTTTACGCAATTTCGTAAACAAGTCGAAACCGATTATGATTTGCTGCATGCAGAAAAAGATATAGTGATTTATCCAATGCCAGAATCACTTGCTCCATTACCCGAAAGTATGATGAGTAGGGACGAGTACTTTTTTGAATCTCAGTTGTCTGATCAGGCAGGGCGTGCCAAGCCATCACAGCAGCCATCCAGTTTTACAGGTGGTGAGTTAAATGGCCTCAAGCACTTACATACCTATTTTGATTCTGATGCACCGAGCACTTATAAAACCACACGAAACGCGCTAGATGACTGGATACGTTCTACGAAGTTTTCCGCATGGCTTGCAAACGGCTCACTATCTGTAAACACAGTATTAAATCGTCTACGTCGTTATGAGTGCGATATCATCGCAAATGATTCTACCTACTGGATATGGTTTGAGCTGCTGTGGCGTGAGTATTTCTACTGGTATGCTGTTACCCATCAGCAAAAGTTATTTTGGTTTAAAGGCATCGCTCAGCACGCGCCTTCAACCCAATTGGACGAAAATCTGTTAGCACAATGGAAAAACGGTACAACACCGTATCCTATCGTCAACGCTTGCATGAATCAATTGAGTACGACAGGCTATATGTCAAATCGCGGGCGACAACTGGTTGCTAGCTGCTTTATCCATGAGCTAGGGCTTGATTGGCGTTACGGGGCAGCTTACTTTGAGCAACATCTTGTTGATTACGATGTTGGCAGCAATTGGGGTAATTGGCAATATCTGGCAGGCGTGGGTGCTGATCCAAGAGGATGCAGACAGTTTAATCTCGACAAACAAACCCAGCAATACGATCCAAATGGTGAGTTTATCCGTCAGTGGCAAAGCAACACTCAAAAGAGCGATTAATGTATATGGCAGGCGCGCATTGGGGTAATCATTTGAGCTTGGCTGATGACAATAAGTGGGCAGTTAGGCTTCCACTGTATAGCAATGTCATTGCGCTTGGCCTTTGGCTTGGTTTTTTGAGCTTATCCGCCAGTAGTTTTATTTGGCTATTAGTGATTGGTTTTATAAGCCTGCTAGTTATCGATTATAGTCTGCATCGAGCGCAGATTATCAGTCATACATACTTTCAAGTGAGGAAGTATGTCACGACGATAGTGGTCATATCGTTAGTCATCGCGGGATTACAGTTGTAAGTGGTATTGACTAAGTCATGTCCAAATAATAGTCAGTTGGCTTTCTCTATTTTTATATAGTCAAATCCATATAAATCCGCTACATCGTCATCCTCGCTAAGCATACTAATGTATAACTTGCGCTCGGTTTCCTTGTATCGAGATTATTTGAATTCAACTATACTTGAGATTTTGCTTCTATAGATTTCCGTAGGCGCTGCACTTTAATGGATAGAATATTTCAATAATCAGACTAAATAACTATAACATTCATTTAAAATGAATGTTATAGTTAAAGTCATCTATATTCCTCTAAGAAGATGGCTATGCACTCTATCAAGTTACCTAGCAAACCACCAAGCTCTCCGCATCCTATCCTTAATTTGAGCTTTCGCCTATTTTTCAGCGCTGCTGCGCTATTTGCTGTGGCAACGATGCTGCTATGGGCTTTTGTGTTTACTGGTCATACAAATATCGATGCACAGGTATTGAATCCGTTGTATTGGCATGGTCACGAGATGATTTATGGTTATGCACTCGCAGTGATTGCTGGATTTTTGCTAACAGCGGTGAAGACTTGGACAGGGGTGATGATGCCGCATGGTTATTCGCTACTGGCAATCTTTACTTGTTGGTTGCTGGCGCGTTTAGGATGGTTGGCTTTTGGGCTTGGTGTCGCTATTGCGGGGAGTAGTGTGTGGTTACTATATGCAGCGGCACTATTTGATATGTTGTTCATCGGAGCGATGGCCTTTGTCGTATGTCGTGCAGTGCTACAAGTTAAGCAATATAAACAAATGGGAATTTTGGCAAAGCTGGCGCTATTAACACTGGGCAACGGTCTGTGCTACTGGGGCATTATCAGTGCTGATATGGCCATTACCAGAGTAGGTATATATCTAGGCTTTTACTTAATTATTGGTCTGGTATTAACCATCGGGCGACGGGTCGTTCCTTTCTTTATTGAGCGCGGATTAAGTGGGGGTGGTACAGACAATGTAATGCTACGAAATAGTAAAATTCAAGATATTGCCAGCTTGGCTTTTTTCTTCGCTTTCTTTATTAGTGATGTATTTTATCCAAATAAATATTTGCTGACGGTTACCGCGCTCGGTGTAGCAGTGATTAATATCATTCGTTTGCTAGGATGGTATAATCGCGGTATTTGGCAAAAGCCATTGTTGTGGTCATTGTATATTGCGTTTTTAGGAATGTGTCTGAGTTTCTTATTGTATGCATTACAGCCTTGGCTAGGTTATCCGCACAGCATCGCTATGCATGGACTGGCAATTGCAGGGGTTGGTATGATGACCGTGGCGATGATGACGCGGGTATCGCTTGGACACACGGGTCGCAGTATTCATCAACCACCAAAAACGGTAAACGTTATGTACGGTTTGATGGTATTGGTATTTATCAGCCGAGTGCTATTACCGCTGGTCGATATGAGTCATTATCTAGCATGGATTATGGTGGCTCAAAGCGCGTGGATTGCTTGCTTTGTATTATTTTGCATCAGTTATTTGCCGATGCTGACACGACCGAGACCAGACGGCTTATTTGGGTAATGTGCTTTAGCTCATCAATGTTGAAACCGTAAAATTTAATACTCTCAAATCAGACAGGAGCGTGAATCAATGCGATTAACCAATTATAGTGACTACGCACTGCGCTCATTAATTTACTTAGCAGTGAAGCCAGACCCACACTCACTGTCTAATATCAGTGACATTGCAGACAGCTATCATATTTCTAAGAGCCACTTAACCAAGATTATTCATCAGCTCGGTCAGCTCGGGTACATTGATAGCGTCCGTGGCAAAAATGGCGGTATTCGGTTGGCTTACGCCCCAAAAGATATCAACTTAGGCGTACTGATTAAACAAATCGAACCAGATTTTGCGTTGGTAGAATGTTTTACCGCGCAGTTGCCCAATACCGAGACAAAACCTCATTCAACAGGCTTACCCATCACCTTGATAGCGGAATCAGCACCGACGCCTACTGTGGGCTGTGTAATTAGTCCAGTCTGCCAATTAAAAGGGGTGTTTTTTGAAGCGCTCACTGCTTTTATTACCGTGCTTGAGCGTTATACGTTGGCAGATATCATCAATAATGAGGATGAGCTGGCGACCTTGTTATTTAGATAAGGTTGTAGCCACCTCAAGACATAAAAAAGGGCTACCAAAATGGCAGCCCTTTTTTTCACAAAATACGTCGGTCAAAATACGGTACAGGCTATGCTTTTTCTAGCTTTGGACGTGCTTTATCAATGGCTTTTAGCAGTGCTTTTTCAAACTCACCTTCTTTAAATCGAACCAGATAAGAATGCGCTGCGCAGAAATTACGGACGTCGCGCCATTCGTGTGCCAAGTTGGTCGCCCAGTCGCAATATTGCGCGCCAGCGTTTGGCTCGTTTTTCAGTGCTTTTTTGGTCGTAGGATGCAGTATTAGCTCAGGCAATACAGCCTCTAGTAATTTCATTGGTGGACTCATAAGAGTGTCATCAACGTGTAAGCTCTGGCTGGCTGGGTGATAAGCCAATAAAGAACCTGCATGGATCATCTCGTTAGGCGAGATATAGTGGACACCTTCAGATAACGAAAATTTTAATTCAGGGTAGCGCTGTGCCACCGCTTCGCTCTCAACCAAATCCTCTGCCCACTTAATTTCTGGCATTTTTTTGTGATGACGGCTGCTGCCATAGAATGTTGCTTGCGGAAAGTCTTTTGCCATTTGTGCACAGCTCACCGTGTGGAAAGGATGAACGTTAAGTACCGCTTCGACATCTTGACCATTATTGGTTAGTGTCATGACTTCATCTCGAACGTCACCCGTCAAGGCGTAACTGTCCAAAAATATAAAGCGTCCCGATGCCAGCTTGACCAGCGAGCATTGAGTGCCGATATTTAGCACGCCACCTATGCGAAAGCTTCCGCGTATGTTCCAAAATCCTGAGCCTAAATCTATAATTTTATCTGTCATAAATATTGTTCCTTAATTGATCAATAATGAGGTGTAGCAATTTAATAGGGTAGTTATGGGTGACTATAAAAATAGTAAATCACTAAATATAAGCAATTAAATATAAGTCACTAAGTTTAGGTCACTAAATATAAGTCACTAAATATAAGCAACTATAAATACCAAGATATGGATAATGACGTATGACAGGCGTAAAGTCTGTTATAAAAAAGATGTCAAAGACGGCAATATCCCATCGACACCATGAGTTCAATAGAAATTGTGATGAACCACCCATATTTTTCAGCGTTTTTTGATGTTGATAGCTTTTTTACGCTTGTTATTTATTATGGTTTCTTGGATTTGTTTAAGTCATTCAAGCCTTTTTAAGCTCAGGACGGGCGCTGTCAATAGTTGCTAATAGCGCTGCTTCAAATTCACCTTCTTCAAACACTACCAAACCTGAATGCGCACTACAAAAATTGCGCACGTCACGCCAGTCATGCGCCAAGTTGATGGCCCAATCACAATAATCTTTGCTAGCATTTGGCTCATCTTTGAGTGCTTCTATGGTCGTGGCATGTAAGTTTATACCCGCTTGTACCGCATTAAATCGCTTCGAAGGTGGCGTCTCGATGGTATCGTCGACATATAGACTTTGGCTGGCAGGATGAAATACCAAGAGCGAGCTCGAATGTACAGAGTCATCAGGAGCAATATAGTAAATGCCTTTTGGCAGTGAAAATTTAAGCTCAGGATAACGCTCGGCGACCGCTGCACTTTCAACGTAATCTGCACTCCAATTCACTTCTGGCACTTCCTTATGGTGACGTGCACTGCCATAAAATAGAGCATGTGGAAAGTCTTTTGCTACTCGCGCACAGTGCACCGTATGAAAAGGATGCACATTGAGTACCGCTTCTATGTCCTGCCCATTATTGGTCAGCGCCATCACTTGCGCGCGGACCTCTCCAGTGAGCGTATAACTGTCCAGCAGCACAAACTTTCCAGAGGATAATTTTACCAATGCTGATTGATTGCCTATATCAATCATGCCTTGTCTCACGAACGAGCCGCGAATATTCCAAAAACCTGCACCCAAATCATGTATCTGGTCTTTCATTGTAGACAGTCTCCTTTAAGTCATAGCCAATTTAAAAGTCATCGCTAAATTTAAATTTTCTTAAGCCATATTAAGTTTTGTTAAGTCATAATAGTACGCAAATAAAGGAGTAATTAAAGCAAATGTCACCATTCCTATACACCGCTTTACGAACAGTCTTTATAAGCATAAGTAGAGATACGAGGGTTTTTGCTGTAGTTTTCGTTGGCACATAAAAATTTATCGAAGCGTGTGTCATTATTGACATAGCGCTGCATCCAGGCGATACCAGGTTTACTCAGCAGTATCTCGTTAAAGCGGTAGGTTGGACAAAAATGACTGCCATTGTCCACCTCAATTTTCATCTTGGGGCCGGTGGCATTATGATAAAAAACATTGGTATATTTCTCATTAGTGGCAATACGGTCACGCTCGCAGGCGATGACTAAAGTTGGTGTCTTTACCTCGCCATAGCTTTTGTCATGATAGGGTGCGAGTGGCATAATGGCTCGTACTGTGCTGCGCTCCTTTGCTAGCTTAAGCGCACCGCCACCGCCCATAGACCAGCCGATAGCGCCCAATCGCTTAGGATCTATCTTATTGCCAACGGTATCATCAGCGATTATGTGGTCTAGTGCGGCATTCAATTGAGTAGCTCTACTATTCGGATCGTCATAGATAGAGTTGGTATCGATAGTGATAACGACGAATCCCCAAGAAGCCAAACGCGGTCCCCACCATTTGATAGCAGCCTCGTAAGACACGTAACCTGGAACCACAGCGATAGCACCTAACAAGCCGCAACCGATAGCATCGGTTGGGTAGTGAATCGTGCCACCACCGAAGCCCTTTGCTGATTGGCGCGCAACGTGTTTGGTACTGACAGAGAAGGGGCCGTTATCACGAGTATCTGACAGAGCAGCTGCCGTGATTGCGCTGTCAGCAATACAGTCTGATGGTAATGTTGGTAATGTTGGTAATGTTGGTAATGCTTCGTTTGCTGAAATAGTCGTGGTTTCTGATAAGCTGACTTCAGCCAAAGTTGGCACAGAAAAAATCAGTGCGCCCATGGCGATAGTGGCTTTTTTAAGCCAAGCATTTTTTATCATGATAAATATTCTTTTAAGTGAAAGTCGTGTACTTGTGCTGAGCGGCTTAGTTATATTGTTTTATCTTATACTTAAGGCAAAACAATAGTAGACATTAATCTTGTCATTGTCAAAGCTGTGCGCTGTCTGCACGGTATCGAATGCGACTAGGTGGCAGTGCAAATTTAAAAGGTAAAGCGAGGCTGCTTTAAAGAAGTGAATTTCTATAGATGACGTGGGCATCATAGACATAAAATCGTTGGTAATTAATGGTTAAATAACAAAGCTAATGTAGTGCCAATAACACATCTAGAACTGAGTATATGGCTTGATGTGATAACATAAACCGCTTGTCTTTACGATATGAATGTATCATTTAAAGAGACTGTCTTACCTTCTGGATTTATCGTGCAACTAGATTTATTGTGCAGCGTGTTTAGAACATAGCTCTGTCACCCGTCTCTCATCCAAGCCAATAACAGGTGTGTATCACTGTCGTGGCATAACCAATAAAGTCAGCCTTCTTGTGAATCATTCTAACGACCAGACTCAAAATACCGTTCCACAGCCTTCTGTCTCACCAAATCATTCAACGTCATGGGTGTTAAAGCTCACCTTTGGCTTGATTGGTATGTTCGCTTTTTTACAAGTGTATTCTATTCAAGCGGTGCTACCCGTCCTGATGGTAGATTTTGCGGCGACTGAAGTGCAAGCCGGTATGATCGTTGGGGCAACCGTGTTGGCAATCGCCATCATGTCACCGTTTTTGGGCATGCTCTCTGATGCGGTCGGGCGTAAGTCATTTATCGTTGGTGCTTTGCTATTTTTAGCGATACCGACGGCGCTCATTGCGCAAAGCCCTAGCATTGGTTGGATGGGTATATGGCGCTTCATACAAGGACTCTCTGTGCCCGGTATTACCGTGGTGACCATTGCCTATATCGGAGAAGAGTTTGAGGGTCGGGCTGTCACTGAGTTGATGTCATTTTATGTCTCAGGTTCGGTATTTGGCGGCTTTATGGGGCGGTTTTTGCTCGGGCATTTACACGAGCTTATCGGCTGGCGTGCCGGCTATTATGTGATGGCAGCGATGACGCTGATAGGTGCGCTCTGGGTCGGTAAAATGCTGCCCTCATCGCGTCACTTTGAGGCCAATCCGAACTTTCACTCAGCGATACAGACGCTGGGTGAGCATTTGACCAATCGTTACGTTGTGACCGCCTGTTTGCTTGGTGCTTGTGTATTATTCTCATTAGTTGGCTGTTTTACCTTTATTAATTTGCACCTAACAGGCACGCCATATGAGCTCGGTACGGGTGCGCTGGCCAATATTTTTGCGGTGTACTTAATTGGGGTAGTCATTACGCCATTGTCCTCTACATTGCTACGTCGATTCGGTTCAGCACGAACCGTTCGGGTGGCCGTTATTGTGTCGATATTTGGGATGTTATTGACGCTGGTGACGCCACTTTGGGGTATTGTCGTAGGACTGGCGATTATGTCCTCTGGCGTGTTCGTCACTCAGGCGGCAACGATTAGCTATATCGCGGTCAATGTCAAAAAAGGTCGCTCACTGGCTTCTGGCTTATATTATATGGGCTATTATGCAGGTGGCACCCTAGGGGCATGGCTGTGCGGGATAGCGTACGCGCGCGGTCAATGGTCACTTACCGTATGGCTGTTATTATTCGTGCAAGTATTGGCATTATCGGTCGCCAGTTTTGGCATGATAAAAACCAAACCCCGAACCACTTAACCTATATATAGCCCGTCAAATATGACATAAAAATCACAGCTACTATCTTAATACTTACGTAAGCAGCCTTTACATGGTTGAGGTTTTTTCTTACTATCATTACAAGGTTTGTCGAGCATATTTTTTATTAAAATAATAATTTCAGTTCGCCTCAAACCCTTTAATAACCATTAAAATTACTGTAAATAATTAACAAGGACGTCAGATTTATGTCAAATATCTATCACAGTGCGCCAGCTGCTTATGAGTTCCCATTACTGATTAAGCAGTTGTTAAACCGTGCCAAAACCGTCTCACAAGATCAAGAAATCGTTTATGCAGATAAAAAGCGCTTCACTTATAAAGATCTGTTTAATCGTATCAATCGCTTGGCTAATGTTTTAGCCGACCTAAATCTTGATACTGGTGATGTGGTTGCCGTCATGGATTGGGATAGCCATCGCTATTTAGAATCCTACTTTGCGGTGCCGATGTCGCAGTATATTTTGCAGACCGTCAATATCCGTCTATCACCAGAAAAGGTGCTGTACACCATCAATCATGCAAAACCAAAAGTGCTAATGCTGAACTCTGAGTTTGCCGCACTGGTGAAGGATTATCAGTTTGAAAACTCCAGTATCGAGCATATCATTTGGCTAGATGACAATGGTATGACGGTAGAAGGCGTTTTTGGTGATAACCAAAGTCGCGTAACGGGTGAGTATGAGGCATTGCTAGAAGCCGCTGATGACACTTTTGAGTTTCCAGATTTTGATGAAAACACGATTGCGACGACTTTTTATACTTCAGGCACCACAGGCGATCCAAAAGGCGTGTTTTTTAGTCATCGTCAGTTGGTACTACATAGTATGGCAGAAGCCGCCACGCTGGGTATGTTACCGAACAAACAAGGCGTGAGTAACGGCGATGTTTATATGCCGATGACGCCGATGTTCCATGTGCATGCATGGGGTTTTCCTTTTACCGCGACCATGGTTGGTCTAAAGCAAGTCTATCCAGGACGTTATGCGCCTGATACTTTGCTCGATTTAATCATCAACGAAAAAGTTAGCATCACCCATTGTGTGCCGACGATTTTGCAAATGGTACTCAAAGAAGCGCAAGATCGAGGTGCCAGTTTTAATGGTCTAAAAATGATCATTGGTGGTTCAAGATTGACCGAAGGGTTAGCAAAATCTGCATTGGCGCAAGATATCGAAGTCTATACGGGCTACGGTATGTCGGAGACAGCGCCGCTCATTAGCCTGACAGAATTTAGCCTCAACGAGCCAGAAATGACGGAAGAAGAAGACATCGCTCGCCGTTGTATGACTGGTAAGCCAGTAGTTATGGTGGACGCCCAGATATGGAGTACGAATAATGAGCCAGTTGGTACAGGTGAAGAAAATACGGGCGAGCTGGTACTGCGCGCACCGTGGTTGACCCAAAGCTATCTAAAAAATGACGATGCTGGCAAAGAGCTGTGGGAAAACGGCTATATGCATACTCAAGATATCGCCTATGTACGCCCTGATGGCTACATTAGAATCACGGACCGTCTAAAAGATGTGATTAAATCAGGTGGCGAGTGGATTTCATCATTAGAGATTGAGACGATTTTGTCGCTACATCCATCAGTGGCTGATGTGTCGGTCATTGGCGTTCGTGATAAACAGTGGGGCGAGCGTCCATTGGCGTTAGTGGTGCTCAAGCCTAATGCTCAAGAGACCAAAGTCGAAGATATCAAAGCCATTGCTGAGAAAGCGGTAGAGCGCGGTATCATTCCTAAGTATGGTGTGCCCAGTCAGTTCAAGTTCGTTGATGAATTGCCCAAAACTTCTGTAGGCAAGCACGACAAAAAAGTCATGCGTGAGATGTATGCCGATCAGACCGAAGTATAACTTTACGTGTCTTATTATCTAAAGTCGTCAGCTGTTAAAGTGTTTAAATGTTCATTATGATCGAACAGATTAAACGCTTAACAGTTGACCTTTATTGTTAGCTCTGCTACATTTTAAACCGATACATTATGTATCGGTTTTTCAGTTCTGGCACGGATGACCAGTACCTCATTACGATATTGTTTATCACAACTATATTCAAAACTATATTGCATCATATCTTGTTTACGCTAAGGACAGCTATTATGAGCGACCCAATCAACAACCAAGTGGCAACCGAACTTTCTGAAAATGGCCAAACTCAAGCCACTCAGACCCCGAGCTTTGCTGATATTTACCACAGCTCTATCAACGATCGCGAGCAATTCTGGGCAGAGCAAGCGAAACGTATCTACTGGCATAAAGAGCCGGAACAAATCCTTGATGACAGTAATTTGCCGTTTGCTAAATGGTTCGTCGGCGGTGAGACCAATCTCTGCTATAACTGCGTCGATCGCCACCTGCCTGATCGTGCTGAGCAAGATGCTTTTATTTGGCTGTCCTCAGAGATCAATCAAGAGCTAATAGAAACCTTTTCCACCGTGGCTGATGCTTTTAGCGATTTGGGCAATAACGTTGAGTTCTATACAGACTATACCAAGCGTCGCCTAACCTATAATGACTTGTATAAAGAGGTCAACTACTTCGCGGATGTGCTGCAACGTCATGGTGTTGGAGAGGGCGATCGAGTCATTATTTATATGCCGATGATTTTGGAAGCCGCTTATGCCATGTTGGCTTGTGCACGTATCGGTGCCATTCATTCGGTGGTATTTGGTGGGTTTGCCGCGCACAATTTAGCCATTCGTATGGATGATGCCGAGGCAAAAATGGTCATCACGGTCGATGCTGGTCTGCGCGGTGGTAAAGTTATCAATTACAAAAACCTTGTCAATCAAGGGGTAGAGCAAGCGACAGCCAAGCCTGAGCATGTATTGGTCGTTGATCGTGGTATTTTACCTTTTGCAGCGCAAGCGATAGATATCGATTATGCGACTGAGCGCCGCATCAGCTGCGAGGCCAATGCCATCGTTGATCCCGTATGGTTAGAGTCCAACACCCCATCGTATTTACTTTATACTTCTGGTACGACTGGTACGCCAAAAGGAGTGCAGCGTGACACGGGCGGTCATGCCGTGGCGTTAACGACCTCGATGGACTATATTTATGATGGTAAAGCTGGTGAGACCTTTTGGGCAATATCCGATATTGGCTGGGCAGTGGGTCACTCTTATACTATTTATGCGCCATTGCTGGCAGGTATGACCAGCGTTATGTACGAAGGTCTACCGCATCGTCCCAATCCGGGCATCTGGTGGCGTATCGTTGAGGCCAACAAGGTGAATATTCTTTTCACCGCGCCTACAGGTGTGCGTATGCTCAAAAAGCAAGATGAAACTTGGATGACACGCTATGATGTCTCTAGTCTTAAATCTTTCTTTTTAGCCGGTGAGCCGCTTGATCAGTCCACAGCAGATTGGTTAAAGAAACATCTGGGTGTGCCTATTTTAGATCATTACTGGCAGACTGAGTCCGGCTGGCCAATCCTAAGCAATACCCCAAAATTTGATGATAAACCGCACAAACAAGGCTCACCTGGTTATCCGATGTATGGCTATGATGCGCATGTGATCAATGAAAAAACAGGCGAGCGTTGTGCTGCGGGCGAAAAAGGCTTGCTGGCAATTACTGCGCCACTACCACCTGGCTGCCTGACAACCGTATGGCGTAATGATGAGCGCTTTATTAGCAGCTACTTTAGTTTAGCTGATGGCAATGAGTACTCTACATCAGACTATGCCGTAACTGATGAGGATGGTTGCTTTTATATCCTCGGCCGTACCGATGATGTCATCAATGTCGCTGGTCATCGGATTGGTACTCAAGAGATTGAGGAGGCGATTAGCACCCATCCTGAGATGGCTGAGTGTGCCGTTGTGGGCATTCATGATGAGCTCAAAGGCGAGTTACCCATCGCGTTTTGTGTGCTAAGAGACCACACCCAAGTGGCCACAACCGAAAACCGCTTTCGCCTTGAGCAACAAATCATTGGCGCAGTCGTCAAGTCGCTTGGCGGCATTGCGCGTCCAGCAGCGGTTTATTTTCCGCAATCAGTACCAAAGACCCGTTCTGGTAAAATACTACGCCGCGCCATACGTGCGCTGGCCGAAAACAAGCCCACAGGAGATATGTCAACACTCGACAATCCAGCAGCGATTGATGCAATTAAGCAGTCTATGAAAGATTATTAGAAAATAATCAGCCTAGGTCTTATTGGTTAAAGTGTGCTAGATATTCAAAAATAGTCTCTGTCGGAGCTATGGTCGAATATCTGGCACATTTTAAGAGAATACCCAATTTTACCTAGTGCATTTCTACGACTTATTCGTTTGCGTTAAAGGAAGTTGCTGTTATGGATATTTTTGCCATCGTATTGTCTTTGGTCTTGTTAATGTATTTTGCTTATCGAGGAGTGAGTGTTTTAATACTAGCCCCTGTTCTTGCCATTCTAGCTGTTGTTCTAAGCGGCGTTGGCAGTCAAAGCATGGGAATGTATACCCAGATATTTATGGAGGGGATGGGCAGCTTTGCGGTTAAGTACTTTCCCTTATTTTTACTCGGGGCTATTTTTGGCAAGCTGATGCAAGACTCAGGCTATGCTTATGCCATTGCCAAAACTTTAGTGACAAGATTAGGAGACAAGCATGCCATGCTATCGGTGGTATTGGCTTGCGCTATTCTTACTTATGGCGGGGTATCCGCTTTTGTGGTTACTTTTGCCATATACCCGATTGCCGCTGCTTTGTTCAGACACGTCAATATTCCCAAAAGATTGATACCGGGTGCGATTTGTATTGGTGCCTTAACACTGACCATGACCGCATTACCGGGTACCCCTTCAATTCATAACGCTATTCCCATGCCTTACTTTGAGACAGATGCGTTTGCAGCGCCTGGATTAGGCATTATTGCCGCAATAATTATGCTGGGTGGCGGTATGTTATGGATGAGTCGCCAACTTCGTATTGCCCGTGTGAATAATGAAGGGTATGGCAATCATACTTTAAATGAACAAGACAGCCCTTCGAACAATGATATACCCAATTTCTGGCTAGCACTATTGCCCATTGTCATCGTCATATCAGGCAATTATGTCTTTTCAAAGATCATAATACCTTTGTGGAGCAACAGCTACTTAGCTGATGAAAAATTTGGAGGGGTAGAACTAAGCTCGGTCATTGGTATTTGGTCCATAATTCTATCGTTGGTTTTGGCTTGTATTTTTGTTATGGCATTTAATTTTAGAAGAATGGACAGTGTAAAAGAAAGTTTAAACAAAGGCGCTATGGGATCTTTACTGCCAATTTTTAATACGGCATCAGAGGTAGGCTATGGGTCTGTTATTGCGACGCTTGCAGGCTTTGCCATTATCAAACAGTACCTTATGGGGTTTGCGCCAGGTAATCCATTGATATCTGAAGCGATCATGATTAATGTTTTAGCGGGTATCACAGGATCAGCGTCTGGTGGGTTGGGTATTGCCTTAGAGATTATGGGCGCAAGTTATATGCAATTAGCAGAGCAGTATAATATTGACCCTGAACTGATGCATCGTATTGCTTCTTTAGCAGCAGGTGGGCTGGACTCATTACCACATAACGGGGCCATCATAACCATGCTCGCTATTTGTGGGCTCACCCATAAAGAGTCCTATAGAGATATCTTTGTGACGGCTGTCCTAGTCCCATTGATAGCACTAATCACAGTGATTACCTTAGGAACAATGTTTGGGTCGTTTTAATCCTTTGTAGAATGATAGTTTGTTACCTAGAAACAAGGTAAACGCTTTAATTTATATAAAAAACTTGTTTATATTGCTACTTATGTTGTTTTTTACTCATATTTCACCTTTGAGCTCATGGACTCTCATGGGCTTTTTTTGTTCTTAAATTTTACTCTTGGTGTTTCAGCTATAGTCAAAGAATTTTAGAATCGCTACAAGGCGACCGACCGCAGCTAGTACACTGAGCGCATTTAGGACGGGTAACACCGTAGCGGTTTAACAGTGCCTTGACTATATCAATAGATAATGGCTGATATAAATTTATGATGTCTATGTTTAACGTTCAGGTTTAAAGTTCAGATTTGACATTCAGGTCTAGCGTCGATATTTACCGTCAAAAATACGACTCGGGAGGCTAATAGGCTTTTACCAGCGCCCATACTAACAAGGATATTTTTCTTTAGAAGGAACTCCTTTACTAAAACTTCAACAAAGCCCTTGACCCTAAAATTGTTTTATTGTTATAGTCAATAACGATACGTAATAAATCATTTTATAATTAACGTGATTTGTAGCAACCTATGAATTTTTAATCCTCCTCATAACTATAAAGACACCGTTACGCGGTAGTCTCGCAAACAAGATAAGGATATCTTATGCACCACGTTCAGCAGCTCATCAATGGCCAGTTTGTTGATTCTAATACCAGCGAGTGGATTGATATCACCGATCCTGCCACCCAAGAAGTCATCGCTAAAGTCCCGCAGACCACAGATGATGAAATCAATCAAGCCGTTGCTGCTGCCCAAGCGGCTTTTCAGACTTGGCGCAAAACACCGATTACCACTCGTGCTCGTATCTTTTTAAGATACCAAGCGTTGATCCGTGAGCATATGGATGAACTGGCAGCAATCTTGACCGCTGAACAAGGCAAAACGATTGCAGATGCCCGTGGTGATGTATTCCGTGGCCTAGAAGTGGTCGAGCATGCCGCAGGTATTGCAAATTTACAGGTTGGCGATTTCGTTGAAAACGTGGCCTCAGATGTGGATACCTACAGTATTTGGCAGCCACTTGGCGTTTGTGCAGGCATTACACCCTTTAACTTCCCAGCGATGATTCCGCTTTGGATGTTCCCGATGGCGATTGCTACGGGCAATACTTTTATTTTAAAGCCTTCTGAGCAAGATCCAATGGTCACCATGCGTTTGGTGGAGCTGGCAGTCGAAGCGGGCGTACCCGAAGGCGTACTAAACGTGGTACATGGCGGCAAAGCGACCGTTGATGCTATTTGTGACCATCCCGATATCAAGGCGGTTTCTTTTGTTGGATCAACCAACGTTGGCAAACACGTCTACGAGCGTGCCAGCAAATCAGGCAAGCGTGCCCAGTGTATGATGGGTGCCAAAAACCATGGCGTTATCTTACCTGATGCCAATAAAGAGCAAACGCTCAATCAACTAGCGGGTGCCGCCTTTGGTGCTGCTGGTCAACGTTGTATGGCGCTGTCAGTCGTGGTGTTAGTCGGTGCTGCTGGTGAGTGGATTGATGACATTAAAGCCAAAGCAGAAGGCTTAATCGTCTCAGCTGGTAAGCATGATAAAGACTTAGGCCCACTTATTTCTCCTGCCGCCAAGGCTCGTGTTGAGCATTTGATTGGTACGGGTGTAGAAGAAGGCGCTAGTCTGTTGCTTGATGGTCGCGGTATCACCGTCGAGGGCTATGAAAAAGGCAACTTCGTCGGGCCAACTATCTTTGATAATGTCACAAGTGATATGCAGATTTATAAAGAAGAAATTTTTGGTCCAGTGCTTTGTATTATGCGTGCCGCCAGCCTTGATGAAGCGATTGAGCTGCTTAATGCCAATCCACATGGTAATGGTACGGCTATCTTTACCCAGTCAGGCGCTGCTGCACATAAATTCCAGCAAGACATTCAGGTCGGTCAAATCGGTATCAACTTGCCGATTCCTGTGCCGCTACCGATGTTCTCATTCTCAGGCTCACGTGCCAGTAAGCTCGGTGATCTCGGTCCTTATGGTAAGCAAGCCGTTCAGTTTTATACTCAGACCAAGACGGTAACTGCACGTTGGTTTGATGATGAGGCGAGCCGCGGCGTCAATACCACTATTTCAATTTAATCGTTAATCCACTATACGTGTGGTATAGCGCCAATCATGTTTAATATGTTTTTTAATATCAAAGCATAATTTTGTGATGGTCGTTATGCCACTGCTATACTGTATAAACGATATTAAACGAATGACTCACCATATTTGCTTTGCAAGCACAAGGATGATCTTATGGATTTCTCATTGACAGACGACCAAATTGCCTTTCGCCAAACTGCCAGACAGTTTGCGCAAAAAGAGCTAAAGCCAAATGCCGCTGAGTGGGATCGCACCTCACATTTCCCAGTCGATGTTATCAAAAAATCAGGTGAGCTTGGGTTTTTGGGGCTGTATACCAATCCAGACTATGACGGTTTAGGATTACCGCGCTTAGATTCTGCTATGGTTTTTGAAGAGTTGGCATGGGGTGATACGTCCGTGGCGGCTTATATGAGCATTCATAATATGGCAGGCTGG
Organism: Psychrobacter sp. Pi2-51; assembly: GCF_904846665.1. Lineage (NCBI taxonomy): Bacteria > Pseudomonadati > Pseudomonadota > Gammaproteobacteria > Moraxellales > Moraxellaceae > Psychrobacter > Psychrobacter sp. Pi2-51. Next base: position 16,386 of record NZ_CAJHBP010000013.1, on the reverse strand, counting down.
ATGATCGGTGAATATGGTAGTGATGTCCTATGCAAAAAATATTTGCCGAAGATGGTCAGCGGTGAATGGCTTGGCAGCTACTGCTTAACGGAGGCGAATGCCGGTTCTGATGCGGCCTCATTGCGTACCAAGGCTGATAAGCAAGGCGACCATTATGTGCTTAATGGGGAAAAAGCCTTTATCTCCGGTGCTGGTGAGACTGATGTCTTGGTAGTGATGGCACGGACAGGTGGTGCAGGGCCAAAGGGCATCTCAGCATTCGTTATCGATGCGCATAGCGCAGGTATTGAATATGGCAAAAATGAGCATAAGATGGGCTGGAAAGCGCAGCCAACGCGAACTATTAGCTTTAAAGACGTCAAAGTGCCAGCAGAAAACTTAATAGGCGAGGAAGGTCAAGGCTTTCGTATCGCTATGAAAGGCTTAGATGGTGGACGTATCAATATCGGTATCTGTGCAGTTGGTACGGCACAGTCAGCGCTAGAGACCGCAACCAATTATGTGCAGGAGCGTAGTCAATTTGGTAGCCAGATTGCCAGCTTGCAATCAGTACAGTTTAAGCTTGCTGACATGCTGACGCAAACCATTACTGCACGGCAAATGCTGTATTTGGCGGCTAGTAAAGTCGATAACAATGATGGACAAGCGTCTACCTACTGCGCCATGGCAAAGCGTCTCTCGACTGACCTTTGTTTTGATGTCGCCAATGAAGCACTACAGCTACACGGTGGTTATGGCTATCTAAATGAATATCCACTTGAGCGCCATGTACGAGATTTGCGTGTGCATCAGATTTTGGAAGGCACTAATGAGATCATGCGAGTGATTGTCTCGCGTCAGCTATTGCAGGACGATGCGTTGGATCAATTACGTTAACTGCATTAGGGCGTGTCTTCAATTCAATCGATAGTCATCTAAATGGGCTAAAAATGGCTAAATCTTGCCAAACATCGTCAAATAGCTGGTTAATATCCCGATATTATCTGCACTATTTTTCTTGTTTGACGGCAATTTATCTCATTTTTATCACCATTTTTGAAATGAAGACACGCCCTAGTCAGCTAATCTGGCTTAGCTATGATTAGCTGCAGCTTTTGTACCTAGCGCCTAACCAATAAACCATACCAAATTCAGATAAAATAAAGGATTATTTATGACGGATTATACCAATCTCAAGTTATCGATTGACGGTCATACTGCTACTGTGACATTGAATAACCCGCCAGCCCATACATGGACAATGGATAGTCTGCCAGCGCTAAAGCAGCTGGTGACTGATCTTAACGCCAATGATGATGTTTATGCCTTAATCATTCATGGCGATGGTGAGAAGTTCTTTTCAGCGGGTGCAGATTTAAATAATTTCTCGGATGGTGACAAGGGTCGAGCAATTAGCATGGCCATCGCTTTTGGCGACGCGTTTGAAGCATTGTCGGCTTATCGCGGTGTCAGTATTGCGGTTATCAACGGCTATGCCATGGGCGGCGGACTTGAGTGTGCGTTGGCATGCGATATCCGTATCGCAGAAGCACATGCACAGATGGCCTTACCAGAAGCTGGTGTTGGTTTATTGCCATGCGCGGGTGGCACACAGAATCTAACAGCTTTAGTGGGTGAAGGCTGGGCAAAGCGCATGATATTGTGCGGCGAGCGTATCGATGCAGAGACAGCGTTACGTATCGGCTTGGTTGAAGAAGTCGCTGCTAAAGGAGAAGGGCTACAAGCAGCACAAGCATTGGCGAAAAAAGTCGCTAAGCAATCACCCGTTGCCGTTAGTTATTCTAAAACACTTATTCAAGCTGCTAGAAATACCCCGCCTGCGCAAAACCTTATCCATGAGCGCGAAGCTTTTGTTAAATTGTTTGATACCAACGATCAGCGCGAAGGCGTACAAGCATTCTTAGAGAAGCGCAAACCTACTTGGCAAAATAAATAGTCTGTAGGCATGTCCTGATATTTACTTTACTCATTTTAATTTTGGTAGGTCTCTTTTATGACAGCAGCAACAGAAAACACAGAACAAGCAGCGCCTGTATTGTTTGATACTGAGCCGACAGAGTGTGGCCATCTCATTGGTATCATGACGTTAAATACCCCAAAATCACTCAATGCCTTAAGTGTTGAGATGTGTCAATTGTTATCACAACAGTTAGAGCAATGGAAAAGTGATGAGCAAGTAGTGGCGATACTATTAAAAGGAGCAGGCGATAAGGCGTTTTGTGCTGGCGGGGATATCCGCAAGCTTTATGACAGTATGTCGGAAACTGCGCCAATGCCAAACCCTTATGCGACTGAGTTTTTCAGCCATGAATATCGTCTATACCGCCAAATGCACTTTTATACTAAGCCATTAATACTATGGGGTGACGGCATTATTATGGGCGGTGGTATGGGATTGATGTCAGGTTGCAGCCATCGTCTGGTCACCGAGCGTACTCGCTTTGCGATGCCAGAAGTGACCATTGGACTGTTCCCCGATGCTTCTGGCAGTTGGTTTTTGCAGCGTATGCCAGCCAAAGCAGGTTTGTTCTTAGGGCTAACGGGTGCGATGTGTAACGGCAACGACGCAATGTTGGCTAACCTTGCAGAGTATGCTGTCGCCAGTAGTGATTATGATGTCGTCATACAACGTTTAAGACAGAGCGATTGGCAGGTTGCAGCTAGTAGTACGGATAAATGCGATAACAATAGCGCCTACAGTATCGTTAGCCGCGCACTGGCATCACAGCCTGTTGCCGAGTTGACTGCTAGTAAGCTAGCAACATACTGGCAGCCTATCCAGCAGTTGATGAATAGCGGCGGTCTAGGCGATATTGATGCGCTCCTACAAAGCGACGAGGCATTGGCAAATCTAGATGCAAACTTTGCTGAAGATAGCTGGACGCAGCGAGCAGTGACTACTTATCGCCAAGGTTGCCCAGTTACTGTTGCTTTGACCTATGCGCTTTATCATAAAGTCACAGATTTATCGATAGAGCAGGTTCTATATTTAGAAACCAATGTGGCGGTGCATTGTGCGGCCAATCCTGACTTTAGAGAAGGCGTACGTGCGCTATTGATTGATAAAGATCGCAATCCGCAATGGTCGCGTTCATTAGCCGACTGTCTCAGTACCGAAGGTCAGAATTACATTCATCAGCACTTTGTGAACCCTTATTCTAAAGGCGAGCATCCCTTGGGCAATTGGTTGGGTGATGAGGCAGCAGGCAATCAGCTGGTGCGTTAAAGACTGGATGTGTCAATTCAATATAAATATTAAATATAAATTAAACTCAAATGAACAGCGTACAACTATATATGTAGCAAGCAATGCCTGCACGTATGATCAATACTTAACCATCAAGGAATGATGAGATGAATACAAAGGATGTAAATGCCACTGGTAGCGATACTACTAAGCCAAATATCGCTTTTATTGGGCTTGGTAATATGGGCGCACCGATGGCAGAAAACTTGTTAAAAGCAGGTTATGCGTTATCTGTCTATGATTTGTCTGAGGACGCGACTCAGCGCTTACAGCAAGCGGGTGCCAGCGTGGCTGATAGCCCGAAAGATGCTGCAAACAATGCCCAAGTCGTCATTAGTATGTTACCAGCTGGCAAGCACGTCCATTCTGTCTATCTTGGAGATAGTGGTCTGCTGGCGAATTTACCAAAAGGCACCTTGGTCATCGATAGCAGTACGATAGCTGCAGCTGATGCAAGGACAGTGGCAGAGGCGGCAAGTGAGCTTGGCATCGACTTCCTAGATGCGCCAGTCTCAGGCGGTACGGGCGGCGCTATTGCAGGCAGTTTGACTTTCATCGTAGGCGGCAGTGCTGATGCGTTTGCCAAAGCAGAGCCAATACTAGCCGTTATGGGCAAAAACATCTTTCATGCAGGTGACCACGGTGCCGGACAAGTCGCAAAAATCTGTAATAACATGCTGTTAGGTATTCTCATGGCAGGGACGGCAGAGGCGATCAATTTGGGTGTCAAAAACGGCTTAGATCCAAAAGTGCTGTCAGATATTATGCTACAAAGCTCAGGTCGTAACTGGACACTAGAAGTCTACAACCCTTATCCGCAAGTGATGGAAAATGTGCCATCCAGTAATGGTTATAAAGGCGGCTTTATGAGTAAGCTGATGCAAAAAGATCTGAATCTTGCGATGCAAACCGCTCAGGACACCAATGTTGAGACACCAATGGGTGCCAAGGCGACAGAGCTGTATGAAGCTCACACAGTAGAGAATGGTGATAGGGATTTTTCTAGCATCATGGGTCGTCATGACGCATCGTTGCTGTCTTAGAAATACCAAGACTTATAGATAAAAAAAGGTCTGCGCTATAATACTAGCGCAGACCTTTTTTTGAGTCTGGTTTTGATTGTCAATGTTGTTAACTTTGCAGGTCATATACTAGCGTCTGTACGTCCTGCGCGGCCTTTCGCAGTCGTGGTACATGGGTCAACAGCTCGTCTAGCGACACGCGTATGGTTGGTGCATGCAAATAGAGAGAAGCCAGATAGCGTGACTTCTTGTCCAATATAGGCACAGCGACTGCCACCATCTCAGAGATAAACTCCTCGTTGTCGATGCCGATACCAGTATCAGCGATACGATCAAGCTCAGCATTCAATGCATCAATATCGGTGATAGTGTTTTTGGTGAACTTATCTAGTGGCAAACCTTGCAATATTTTATGACGGCTAGTATGAGACAACTGGCTCAAATATAGCTTACCTGTCGCTGTACACCACATGGGTGATTTTGCCCCTACAGGGAGGTAAATCTGCAATGGTAAGGTCGTTTGTGCACGGTTGGTATAAATCATATCCATATGATAGGGAATACCAATCCCGCAACTTTCTTTAATTTCGTTAACCAGCTTTTGCAGGATCATCTGCCTTTCATTAAAGAACAGTCGTTGTTGCCAGAGCTCAACACTCAGATTACGTACCCGCTTACCAGGAATAATACCGCCACCAATATCAACGGTCAAAAAACCATCATCAACTAAGTTTTGAATTAATCTATGGATGGTCGGTTTAGGAATGTCTAGTTCCTGTGAGAGCTCAAGTGGAGAAAGCGGTTTTGAAGCATAGGACACCGCTTCTATAATTTCTAGTACACGGGTAATCGACGATACTTTAGGCATATGTATGGCTCAGTAGGAGTAAAGAAATAAAGCAGACAGCATCACAAGATTTTCATAAATAAGATAAATAGTGACATTACTGACGTTCTATAACAAATCTATCATAACAACTAATTTAGCATAATATTCGGTTGAGGCAAGCGTTAGTCTCGTTATATGAGATCATTTATATCGTTTTATTTGTTAGCGTGAATTTTTATATAAGTAATAAAAGATACGTCAACTCACAAATCACAACAAATGGTAGTAATAAGCTAACTAACTACTATTGAGTTGGTTCAGCGGCTCATTCATCATAATGACATATTTTGTAATACCATCACATGAATATTAAGCCAGCTGATATTCATGTCTGTGCTCTTGAGTTACTTTGAGAGCGTTGTGTAACAGGAACATGAAGTTTTGCGGGTTAGTGTAGTAATTATTACAATTTCTATGCAATCTTTACATAATGGCAAATAAAAAGCGCGTCAATAGGGGTGACTTTTTGAGTCAAAATTGTTTTAATCTGCTCAACAAAATGGTGGTTTAAAAAAAGCTAAATTATCATTTTTTACGGGCGAGTTATTTCACACTTTAGGAGAGTAATTATGAAACTTATTAAATTATCTGCAATCTCTGCTGCTATCTTAGCATCAACTGCAGCTTTAGCTGCTCAACCTGTTATCGTTGTTGACAGTGCTGATGCCGTCGTATACGAAGCTGAGCCTGTAGCTGTTGCTTACCAAGCTGAGCCTGCTTATGCATACAATGCTGATGCTGGTATGGTACGTAACACGACTGGTGCAGTTGTTGGTGGTACTAAAACTTTCTTTCAAACAGCTGTTAATCCAGCCGCTGTTAGCGCTGAAGTTGGTACACTAGGTTATGGTGCTAACGTTGCTTGGGCAATGAATGACAAAACTGAACTACAAGCCGGTTGGGCAGGTGGTGATGTAGCTGACCTTTTCGGCGGTGACTTCGATGCTAACGGCGTAAACTACGACGTTGATTCTGATTTCAGCAACCCATACCTAGGCGTACAACTACGTCCTGCTGCTAACTGGTTTACTATGGGTGCTGGTATCATCGTACCTGACAACGATATCGACGTGACTGCTAATGCGGATGGTGGCATAAGCGGTTTTTATGAAGTGGATGACATTAAATATGATGCAAACAATGTCACCCTTGAAGGTACACTAGAGCACCGTAACAAGTTGGCACCTTATGCTACTATCGGCTTCCGCCCTAACATTAGCAAGAACTGGGGTGTGTTCGGTGAGATCGGTGCAGCATATATGGGTAAAACTGATGCTACTATCACTAGCTTAAATCCTAATCAAGCTCTTCTTGCAGAAGATTCTAACGGTACTCCTATTGTAGGACTTACTGGTAAAGATTTAGCAGCATCAGCAGAGCAAGAACTTGAAGAAGAAAACTACCTAGAGTGGTTACCAATTGTTAAACTTGGTGCAACTTACCGTTTCTAATCTAATCACAGTCTAAGCACTGTATTTAGATTAAGCGTAAAAAAAGGCGACCTTCGGGTCGCTTTTTTTCGTTTAAAATAAAGAGGAAGTCTTATCTGTGGAGATTGTTGCAAATATTATTTAAAAAACAATAACAGTTTGCTGAGAGGGCAAAACGACAATGTGATAGTTAGCCTTATTATCGCTGATGACAGATAAAGCAGTATTTTCATTGATGATGTTGATCAGGCTAGGTATTAAGTAGGAATAATCTATTCCTAAGCCTTGTGCCAACTTATACTGATAAACCTTGATAAAACTTTCTTTTATTTGCCATAGCAGTTTAGTGAGAGCATTACGCTCACTTGTGGGTAATGCTTGTAAGGCAGCAGTTTCATGAGGATGATAAAAACGCTGCGCCACATGCCATGCAACCTCATTGGTCTCTATATCGATCCCCACGGCATGACGACGACTGATGACTACTGCGATATAATTGCTTGGGGTTATATTATTGTTATGCTCAGAATCTTTACCGATATCACTTCGATGACCCATATCTGTATGACTGAAACATACATAATGTTGACTCTCAACCAGTCGATAGGGGAAGCTTGATTCATTTAAGATATCAGTGATTTCTAACTTATTGAGTAAGCCTTTTAGCAGTAACCGAACGCCTTTACGCTGCCGTTGACGTTGGTTGTGAGCAACTTCTTTTACGGATAACTGGCTTTGCAAGGGATAGTAATACCAGTTAATACGAGGTATCTTATGAAAATCCGTATCTAAGGTATGGGAAACTGATAAGCGTGTCGATTTACCCCATATAGCTTTAGTGTTTACATACAGCGGTTCGCTCACCTGTGCGGTTGCGCACCATGTCATCGGATCGAGCTGGGTGTACTGAATATGAGTTAACGGTAAGGTTGGCATTGTTTATATTTAATAATCATTAATGGGTTAGCTATTTTTAGCATAAAAAGCTTGGAAATGAGGGATTCCGTTATCTTAGCGCAATAAAAACTCAAAAGCCCAGCAATATTAATATTACTGGGCTTTTATAAAGCGAATGACGCTTTATTGATTGTTATCAGTTGTACCGGTTTTAGTAAGACAATTCAGCACGGCGATTCTGTGCATAGGCGTCTTCAGTATTGCCGGTAGCAGCAGGACGCTCTTCACCATAACTGATGACACGGATATTGTTAACAGCAACACCTTGAGCAGCAAGGTAGTTACGTGCTGCTTGGGCACGACGTTCACCAAGGGCGATATTGTATTCACGGCTACCGCGCTCATCGGTATGACCAGCGATAACAACACCAGCGGCTGGGTTTGAGCTCAACAAGCCTGCGTGTTGGTTCAAGACGCTTGCCGCTTGTGAGGTGATTTCACTGCTGTCAAAGCCAAAGTAAACAACCGCTTGCAGATTCTCAGCACCAGTAATAACCGCGCTTGAATTGTCTACAATCACGGCACCGTTGTAGCCGACTTGACCACCTGGGATGCCTAATGGCGCAACCACGACTTCAGAGGTAGTACGTTTAGTCGCACAACCAGTGGTTATTGCAACGGCGCTTGATAGTACAGCGAGGACAGCGATCTTAGAAAAACTGATTGACATGATGAGCTCCTGAAATTTTAATAAAATTTGTTGTTCTGAACTGCTAATGATAAAAATTAGGCAATTATCATCTATCATATACTAAATGTTACTTTATGTAAGTAGTATTACTGTAAACAATCTATAAATTACATAACCGGCTCTACAGTATTCAAATAACCTTTCGACTTCTACCAGCGATGCTTGCCCCAGTTTTCAGGATTGGCCCAGTAGTCAGCGTTCAGCCAGTTGGGTAATTGCTTATAGTCGTACAAATTAAACTGCCATAGTGTTGGTAATGAGTCAGTTGACGAAGAGGCATGAATAGCATGGCTACCAGCGTCTTTCAAAGAAGGTTCGCTTAAAATATCAAATGGTGTAAAACCATAAGCTTTTAAGTCTAGGGTGCTATCGAGTGCAATCAGTAGGTGCGCGGCATAAAGATCACGATAGCGCATGAGCAATGGGATATATTGGGGCAGTAGCTCTGCTGATAAGGTTGGTAGCCAAAAGCAAGCGAGCTCATAACGTTCAGGGAGTTGCTGCTGGGTGAGTTCTGACAACGTTGATAAATGTGTTTTCCCTTTTTTATTATCGAGATTTTTTAGGGATGTTTGTAGTGCCAAACGTTCAGTTTTATCTTGCACAACCCATAACAGCTCGGAGCTGTCATTGGAGCTACCATCAGAGCTATCACTAGTCTGTCTAATAGCAGTTTGCTCAGGTGTTTCTGGTGTGCCTACCTGTATTGCTAACGATGGCAATAGTACATCAATGTAATCCATTAAAAGTGGTAAGGTAATGGTTGCGCGACTAGTAGGTTGCGTTGTCATAAAATAGGCCGTTTATCGATTGTTGGTGATCAGTGCCTCTATTAAATCATTTTCATTGATACTATCCAATTGATGATTGACGTTTTTGATCTTTGTTTTGGATGATAGGCGTAATAACCTGAAGGGTGGCTCTTGAAATTTGGCTGTTTAGGTCAATGTAGCTAGGGCATGTCATCATTTAGATTGTGAGGCTTAAAATGAGGAAAATTGCAGTCAAACAAGACAGGAATTGCCGTAAATATGAATATATTGACAAGATTGTTGACGATGTTTGGCAAAATTTAGCCATTTTAAGACCACTAAATGTATCAATGTGCTAATTGATGATAGGCCCTAAATGTCGCTATCATTCTAACAATCATAAAAATTGTGCTAATTGATTACCCGTTACAACGTAATTTATCATGCTTTTTACCATAAATAATAATAGGAATCCCTATGTCTACTGCTGAAACTAATGCTCAAATTATCAATCCTGACATGCCAGATGTGCCGCCGCATGCACCAAGTAAAATCAACTTAAAAGATTATAAAAAACCAAGCTTTGATGTGGAAACGGTTGATTTAGATATTAAGCTGTTCGAAGATCATGCGCAGGTAGACAGCACCCTAAAGATGGTACGTCAAACAGCAGGAGATCTCGTATTATTCGGTGAGGAGTTGGATCTAATCGCCGTTACGATGAATGGTAAGCCATTAACGGTTGAAGATTATCAACAGCAAGCAGGCACGTTGACGATTGCGAATGTACCTGATGAGCTTGTTTTAGAGATTCAAGTACGCATCTGCCCGCAGACCAATACCGCCCTAGAAGGACTTTATATGGCGGGTAGCGGCGACGACACCATGTTTGTGACTCAATGCGAGCCAGAAGGCTTTCGCAAGATTACTTTTTATCCAGATCGCCCTGATGTGCTCGCGATATTCACCACCCGTCTTGAGGCGGATAAGCGCTATCCGACACTACTAGCCAATGGGAACTTAGTTGAAGCAGGTGAGGTGGCCGATGCACCAGATCGTCATTATGCGATCTGGCACGATCCGACCAATAAACCAAGCTACCTGTTTGCCTGTGTCGTCGCTGATTTGGATGTATTGACGGATTCTTATACTACCAGCGAAGGTCGAGAAGTTTTGCTGGAAATATACGCCAAGTCTGCCGATATCGATAAGTGTGATGTCGGTATGCAAGCCCTAAAAGATTCTATGAAATGGGATGAGGTCAATTATGGTCGAGCCTATGATTTAGACCGCTATATGATTGTCGCCGTTAGTCAGTTTAATATGGGCGCGATGGAAAACAAGGGTCTCAATATTTTTAACACCGCTTGTGTGTTGTCTAGCCCTGAGACCACGACGGACTCGCGTAGCTTTAGTGTGAAAGCCATCATCGCGCATGAGTACTTTCATAACTGGACGGGCAATCGCATCACATGCCGTGATTGGTTCCAGTTGTGCTTGAAGGAAGGCCTTACCGTCTACCGTGATCAATCTTTTTCAGCCGATCAACAGTCAAGTGCCGTACAGCGTATTGATGATGTCGCGACTTTGCGTGCGCATCAGTTTGCTGAGGACGCAGGGCCGCTTGCACATCCTGTACGCCCTGAAAGTTTCGTCGAGATTAATAACTTTTATACGACGACCGTCTATGAAAAAGGCGCTGAAATCGTCCGTATGATTGCCAATACCTTGGGGGCAGATAACTTCCGTAAAGGTACGGATGAGTATTTCCGTCGTTACGATGGGCAAGCGGTTACCGTTGAGGACTTCTTGTCTGCGCTCAGTATTACTGATGATAAAATTGAAGACTTTATTGATTGGTATCGTCAGCCCGGTACACCAGTGGTGTCTGGTCATCAAGATTACGATAGCACCACGCAAACGTTAACCATTACTTTAAGTCAGCAAACCCGTCATGTTAGTGGTTTTGATGCGCCTAAACCTTTACCTATTCCCGTAGCGACCGCGTTATTTGACAAAGATTCTGGTGACATCATTACCGAGCGTATGCTGCTGCTCGATCAAGCAAAGCAAACCTTTGTCTTTGAAAATGTGGCTAGTGAGCCGGTCGTATCGCTGCTACGTGATTTCAGTGCGCCAGTCCAGCTTAATTATGATTATCAAGATGAAGATTTGGCATTTTTGCTTAAGCATGAAACCAATGGTTTTAACCGCTGGCAAGTGACACAAATGCTGGTAAATCGCATTTTACTACAGGGACGAGGCTCGAAAAGCAGTCCTGACGTCTATCTACAAGCAGTCGCCAAGACATTACCTACATTGGCTACTGACGATGCAATGTTGGCAGCGCGTTTGCTCGATATCCCATCCGCGCAAGAGCTGGCATCTGCTATTCATACAGATTACGACCCAGAATTGGTTAAACAACAGCGCGAAGGCTTATATCAACAGCTAGCAGATGCTTTAAAAAATCAATGGGCAACACTTTATAAACAGCTGCCCATGCAGTCTTATGAAGATAGTGCCGAGGCTCGTGGCACCCGTGCCTTGCGCAATGTGGTATTAGACATGGCATTGACGGCTAACGTTGATGGTGCCAATGAATGGGCACAGCAGCAGTATGATAATGCCAGCTGTATGACAGAGCGTTTCGGCGCGTTAAAGGTGATGGTCAATCATCAATTGGCAGATGCAAATGCCTATTTGGCAGACTTTTATAATCGCTTCCAAAATAATGATTTGGTCATCGATTTATGGTTTAGCGTGCAAGCATCAGCTGATACGGTCACTACTGAAGCTATCCAATCGCTGCTCACTCATACTGATTTTGATTGGAATACGCCTAATCGTGTGCGCTCAGTCATCAGTGCCTTTACCTCGCAGCCGACCGTCTTATGGACGGCAGAGGGTTTAGATATCTATATTGCTGTGATTAAAAAGTTGGATGATGCCAACCCGGTCTTAGCATCGCGTTTGTTGCAAGTGCTGGCACGCTGGAATACCTTGGCTGAGCCACGTCGTCAGATGGCGCATGATAAGCTGTTAGATTTACAGCAAGCCGTGTCTTCTAAACATGTGCTTGAAAGCTTAACGAGCGTACTAGGTGCCGCGAATAAGTAGGGTGGCTAGCTTAGGGCATATCCTCAATTTATCTCGTTTTCAAAGTGAGGACACGCCCTAAAAAAGCACATGATTTTATAAGTTAAAGCATAAAAAAAGCCCGTTTGACACTAATTATGTCAAACGGGCTTTTTGCTGAGTGGCTTAATAATGATTCATTATGGCCAATCGCCATTAACGGTTAGGCAATACATCTTTTACCATGTCACGTAGACTGTATAACGCAGTGACTGTGCTATCCCAATCTAAGCAACCATCGGTGATAGATTTACCATACTCAAGCTGGCTCAAATCAGCAGTAAGCTTTTGACTGCCGCCTTTTAGGTGACTCTCAATCATCATACCGATAATGGATTTGTTGCCATTTTGAATTTGCTCGGCGACGTTATTAATAACCATCGGCTGCAAGTACGGGTCTTTACCCGAGTTGGCATGGCTTGAATCAATCATAATCTTGCTATTGGTTTTGCCTTTTGCCAGCTCGTTTTCAACTTGCGCAACGGCTGTCTCATCATAGTTGGGCTTGCCATTACCACCGCGAAGTACCACGTGAGCGTAAGGGTTGCCTTTAGATTTGATGATAGAGACTTTGCCATCTGATGATAGCCCTAAGAAGCTATGGCCTTCTTTAACCGCTTGCATGGCGTTAACTGCGACTGTCATACCGCCGTCTGTACCGTTTTTGAAGCCAACTGGGCACGACAAGCCAGAGCTCATTTCGCGATGCGTTTGGCTTTCAGTGGTACGAGCGCCAATTGCTGACCAGCTGATCAAATCTTGCATGTACTGCGGGGTGTTTGGATCCAATGCTTCAGTCGCGCAAGGTAAGCCTTTTTCATTCAAATCAAGCAGTAACTTACGAGCGGTACGCAGACCCTTTTCGATATCAAAGCTGTCATTCATGTCAGGGTCGTTGATCATACCCTTCCAGCCGACCGTGGTACGTGGTTTTTCAAAATACACGCGCATCACAACAAATATGCTGTCTTCGATCTCTTTTGCCAATATAGCTAAGCGATCGGCATATTCGTGAGCGGCTTTGATATCGTGGATAGAGCAAGGACCAATGACCACAAACAGACGCTTGTCTTTACCGTCCAAAATATCTTGGATAGTGTTACGACCTTTTAAAACGGTTTTGTAGGCTTCTTCTGATAAAGGCAGCTCAGTTTTTAGCTCGTCGGGAGTGATCAAGGGAATAAATTTTTCAATATTCACGTCGTCAATATCTGCATTATGGGTAGCTGTAGTTGTCATGATTATATATCGTCTAGCTGATTTATAGGAATAATCATTATGAGGACAAAAGTGCTGGTTGACAAGGGCAGTCGTGCAGTTAATTGACTGATAACTGGAATGTCCAAACCAAAACTTAGTTATACTTGTATACACTTAGCGTTATATTTGAATTTCCAAATGCACGTTTAGCCTTTCGTTTTTCCGTCTATTAATAACGGTCAGTTAGATTTTTGGAAGCTTAACGCTCAGCTTTTATGCGTGAATTTAGCTATTTGTATCATCGTCACGTATGATAGCAACATCAACGATAGAAGCTTAAAGCCATGCAGGCTAATAATGTGTATCGGTCATAAGGCACTATCGCTGATTTGCTACGTTATATTTTATAATAACGGTTCATTTATTTTATTTGTATATTTCTAATATTGAGAGCTTGTCATGACAGATTCTGCTACGTCTCATCACCAGACTGACCTTATTCATCAAACAGAGACGGATTCTCAGGTACCTAATATAAATGCTGCACCGCTGGTGATAGCCATCGTTGCAGGTGAGGTATCTGGTGACAGTTTGGGTGCAGATTTTATGCAGCAGATGAACAACCTGCGTGATGATATCGTCTGGGTAGGTGTAGGTGGTACAAAAATGCAAGCGCAAGGATTGCAAAGTATTTTTCCATTAGAACGTCTAGCAGTGATGGGCTTGGTGGAAGTCATAGCACAGCTGCCAGATTTGCTGAAAGCGCGTCGCGAGCTATTGAGCGCATTTAAGACGGCCAATATTGACTGGTTTATCGGCATTGATGCGCCTGATTTTAATCTACGAGTCTCTAAAAAGCTAAAACCAAAAGGCGTCTTCTGTGTACAGTATGTGAGCCCTTCTATTTGGGCGTGGCGCGAGTCACGTATTCATAATATTAAAGCAGCGACCGACCTTGTGCTCTGCCTATTTCCGTTTGAGCTGCCAGTATATGAGCGCCATAATCATCCAGCGATATGTGTGGGTCATCCTTTATTACGTACTATTGATAAGGCATTGATAGAGACGCCCATCAATCAGAGGCGCAGTGAGTTGGTCTGGCACAACGATGGTTTGCAGCAGTTTTTTATTGAACGGTTTGATGACGTTAGCCAGCTTATTTGTGTGATGCCAGGCTCTCGGCGCGGCGAGATAACGGCTATTTTGCCTCTCATGCTGGATGGTATTCAAAAGCTCATATTGTTAGATCCAAAGCTGTGCTTTATCATTCCGACGGTCGATCAAAATCATCAATATATTGTCCAAGACGTCATTGACCAGCGCTCAGAGCAGCTGCGTGCCGCGATCGTTGTGGTCTATGATGACAGTCAACCAGCATTCAGTCAGCAGGCCATGGCTGCATCGGATATCGTGATGCTGGCGTCAGGTACGGCAACGTTAGAGGCGATGCTGCTTGAGCGTCCAATGGTGGTGGTGTATCAATTAAATCAGCTGACCTATCAGATCGCCAAGCGTCTGGTCAAAGTTCCTTATGTGGCGCTACCCAATATCCTAGCCGACACCGCCATCGTACCTGAGCTGATACAAGAGCAGGCGAGTGGCGATAATATCTGTCGTACCGTCATGCGTCTCTTGCAACCGCGTGCTTACGCAGAGCAATTGAAAGCGCTTGTCGCAACCAAACAGCTATTACAGCAGCAAAGCAATCATTACCCTGCTGATAGCGTAATTGAGCAATGGTTTGTGCGAGAAAAGACCAGCATAAGCAGTAAGGGATAATTGTTCATCATCTATCTTCACTACTCTAGTGCGTGTCTTCAATTAACTCGATAGTCATCTAAATGGGCTAAATCTTGCCAAACACCGTCAAATAGCTGGTTAATATCCCGATATTATCTGCGCTATTTTTCTTGTTTGACGGCAATTTATCTCATTTTTATCACCATTTTTGAAATGAAGACACGCCCTAATCAATAAGACAGCAAAAAATCATGAGCATTCAGAACGAAGTTAAAGATTTTATTATCCTGATTGACAGAAAAATTCAACAGATTGATATAAAATCTCAGTACATTGATTTAGCCGCGCCCATCCACTTATCTGGCCAAGTCAATATTGCTAATCTGCTGACCGAATATGCAATAAATACCCAACAGCCCATAGAACAATCAGTGTTGCAAATTGGTGTGGATGAAGCAGGGCGTGGTCCACTGCTGAGTAGTGTCAATGTTGCGGCGGCAATACTGCCTATGACTTGGGCAGGACTGATTGAGGCACAACCGTTAAAAGACACGCCTTTATCTATATTGACGGATTCTAAGCAGCTAAGCGAAAAAAAACGCGATATTCTTTATCCGTTGGTGCAGCAGCATGCCATAGGTTTCATCATCGCTGAAATACCAGCAGCAGTCATCGATCAGGTTAATATTTTACAAGCGACGATGCTCGGTATGCGCTTATGCACGGAAGTGTTGTTGGAAATTGTTGCCAAACATATAGCTACCTCTATGATGCAATTCGAGGTTTTGTTTGATGGTAATCGCTGCCCTAATATAGACTATGTGATGCTGGCCAAGTTAGGTATAGAAACTTCTGCAATTGACTGTCAAGCATGGGTAAAAGGAGACGCACGTCATACCAGCATTGCTGCAGCCAGTATATTGGCAAAAGTTAGCCGTGATACTGCCATGTATATGCTTGATACTGAGTACCCAGAATATGGTATTGCCAAACATAAAGGCTATCCGACCAAAGCGCATATAGAAGCGATTGAAAAATATGGTGTGTTGCCAGCTCATAGACGTAGCTTTGCACCAGTGCGAAAAGCGATAGACAATTGATATTAATCAAGAATAGCAAGTTATTAAAATAGTCTAAGTGTAAAAGACTAATGGAATATAAAAATAGAAACTGCTTACTGTGCTAGTAAGTAGGCGGGTTTTTGATAAAATAACGAGCGAAAGTTTATAAATTGTAATACAATATATCTTTTTTAATATAAAATCCTTTTAAATCAATAACTAATATTTAATTCTGGGTTTTATTTTTGCTAGTAAGTTA
>NZ_CAJHBP010000012.1:0-82013 GCF_904846665.1 Psychrobacter sp. Pi2-51 | reverse complement strand
ATTAAAATTTTTATTGTATCGTTTTTTTTATTACACTATCGTCATTTATCAGAAAATCATAAGTCCAATCATCCCTGCCCGTTGTCGCTATTATCCAACCTGTTCTAATTATGGCAAACAAGCTTTAGCGTGGCATGGAGTGCGAAGAGGCAGTTGGCTGTTGTTAAAACGCATTGGGCGCTGTCACCCATTAGGTGGCCATGGTATTGATTTTGTGCCTCTGCCCTTAGCGTTTTATAATTACCAGTATTTGCCCTCTACTAAGTTGGGCAACGCCAAAAACTCTGGCTTTGGGGTGTATCGAGACGATAAGAGTTATGTGAGCCGCTTAAACTATTTGCTGAAGACCACATAGAATAGGTGCTCGACTGGCTGTTTTGTTAGGTCTTCAGAGTTACCCACAAGTTATCCACACTCTTGGTATCATTCGAGGTGGATTTTTAGTAAAATGATGCACATTTTATGTAAATGACTGCCAATACTGTTGTCATGGCGATAATAGATAACGGTGCTTTGTGTTCATGACACATGCCCTAATTTTTCATTCCCTAATTTTTTAATCTAGGAAAGGTTTATGCAAAAGATATTTCGGGTGATGATCATCATTGCGATGCTAATCACCGCTTATCTGCTGATTTTGGCATGGCGAGATGATTATGCCGATGCACCAGCTGTAGACACGGTACCAGAAGCTGCAACGTCAGTAGGTGCTGACATTCCATCTACGACTGGCGCAGCAGGTGATATTCCGGTACAGACACTACCTGTGGATAACGCGACTGCTGTTAACGGCACTGTGACGGCTACTCCGGCGAAAGATGCTGGTTTGATTACAGTTACTACCGATCGCTATGATATAAAAATCAATCCAGAAGGCGGTGATATCGTTTATGCTGCTCTCAAGCAGTATGACGCGACGCTCGATAGCGAGACGCCTTTTGTACTATTAGAAAATAATAGCAATCGCGTTTACGTGGCTCAGTCTGGTCTGATTGGTCAAGACGGTATTGATACTGCAGAAGGTCGTGCCAATTATAGCCATACTGCTAATAACTATGTAATGGAAAAAGGGCAACAAACGTTGTCTGTACCGCTTACTTATAAAAAAGATGGCGTGACGATTACCAAGACCTTTACCTTTACGCAAGACAAATATCCGATTGATATCAGTTATCAAATTCAAAATGCCTCTGCCGCAGCGTGGCAAGGACAGATGTTTGCGCAGTTAAAACGTGATGATAGTAAAGATCCTGGGATGTCTGATAAAGGCGCGCTAAGCATGGCGACGTATTTGGGCGGCGCTTGGGGCACACCTGATGATCCTTATAATAAGTTGAAGTTCGGTAACTTTAGTGATGGTGAGTTAACGACAACCAGTGATAAAGGCTGGGTCGGCATCGTGCAGCATTATTTTGTCTCTGCATGGACGCCTGAAAATTTCACGGGTAAGTTCTTCAGTCGTGAAACTGCTGATGAGTATTTTATCGGCTTTAACAGTCAGCCAGTTAATGTTGCACCGAACAAGCAAGTCACACTAAATGCAACGTTATATGCTGGGCCGAAAGTACAGTCTGAGCTTAAAGATGTGGCAGTTGGCTTGAACAAAACGGTCGATTATGGTCTGTTATGGCCAATATCGAAGATCTTATTTGCTATCTTGGACGGCATCCATAAGGTAATTGGCAACTGGGGTTGGTCAATTATTGTACTGACTATCTTGGTTAAAATTGCTCTCATGTGGTTCTCAAACAAGAGCTACTACTCAATGGCGAAGATGCGTGCCATCGCACCGCGACTTAAAGTGCTCAAAGAAGAGCATGGCGATGATCGCATGAAGATGTCGCAAGAAATGATGGCGATCTATAAAGAAGAGAAAGTCAATCCGATGGCGGGTTGTCTACCTATCTTGATGCAAATGCCGATTTTCTTAGCACTATATTGGGTACTGGTTGAAAGTGTTGAGTTGCGTCATGCCCCGTGGATCCTATGGATTCAAGATCTATCAGCGATGGATCCATGGTTTATTTTGCCATTGCTAATGGGCGCATCGATGTTTGTACAGCAACAGCTAAATCCGCAGCCCGCTGACCCAATGCAAGCAAAGGTAATGAAATTCTTACCGATTATCTTTACTGCATTCATGCTGTTCTTCCCAGCGGGTCTGGTTTTATACTGGACAGTGAACAACTTGTTTAGTATGACTCAGCAATATATCGTTAATAAGAAAGTTGACGAAGAGCAAAAGCGCCGTACGGTTAAAGTGCTCGACTAATCGACAAGTAGTTAGCTCTATAATAAAAAAACCATCGCATAAGCGGTGGTTTTTTTATACGTCAAACCTAGTATTTGCTTATATTGGTACGCGCTAAAAAGCGCAAAATCCCGCTATGTAAAGATTGCTTTGTCAGCATGCTTTTAGCCGTCTATAATGGGGTTTTTATCTATTGAGAGTAAGCGTGAATTCTGTCGAAGTGACATTAGCACTTGGTTCATCTGAAAAGCCTGATTCCTCTAAAAATCATAAATCATCTGGATTGGCCACCATTGCTGCAATTGCCACACCGCTTGGGCGCGGTGGTGTTGGGGTTATTCGTCTGTCAGGTGCGCGTGCTTATGACATTGCCTGTCAGCTCACTGGTAAGGCTGTTTTTGTTCCGCGTATGGCCAGCTTTTGCCGTTTTTATCAAGAGGATGGCACGACCATTGATGAAGGCTTAGTGTTGTACTTTAAGGGGCCGCACTCATTTACTGGCGAAGATGTGATTGAGCTGCAAGGGCATGGCGGCATGATTTTGCAAAATCAGCTGCTAGCACGAGTGTTTGAATTGGGTGCAAAACAAGCCAGTGCAGGGGAGTTTTCTTACCGCGCTTTTGACAACGATAAGCTGGATTTGGTACAGGCAGAGGCTATCGCTGATGCGATTGATGCGACCAGTGCCGCGGCTGCCAGTAGTGCTATACGCTCGCTAAGTGGTGAGTTTTCACAAAAAATTAATGAATTGCTTGAGCAGCTTATTCATCTGCGTTTACATGTTGAAGCCGCCATTGATTTCCCTGATGAAGAAGATGTTGATTTTTTATCTGATGGCGTTATACAAACCAATCTTGAGAACACGCAACACAAGATACAGCAAGTACTGTCGACCGCAACACAAGGTCAGCTATTACGTGATGGTATTCACGTGGTATTGGCAGGCAGACCAAATGCTGGTAAATCGAGCTTGCTGAACCGTCTAGCAGGACAAGAGCGCGCTATCGTCACTGATGTCGCAGGTACGACACGCGATACGCTACAAGAGACCGTGGTACTGAATGGTTTGACGCTGCACCTAACTGATACGGCAGGGCTACGTGATACGGAAGACACCGTAGAGCGTATTGGCATTGAGCGCGCGCGTACCGCTATTACGCAAGCTGATATGTTAATGATGGTCTACGACGTGACTCGCGACCTTGAAGAAGAAAGTACGCCACTACAGCTGGCTGAGCAGTTATTTGGCAAGCTACCAGAGGCTAAGCGATTATTGATTATTGCCAATAAAAGCGATTTATTAAACGGTTTGAGTGACGAGGATGCCATGTCCGCTTCACAGATTGAAATAAAGAATCGTGGTTATGAACAAGTTAATGTTTCATGTGAAACAGGCGCTGGTATCGATACATTGGTCGAAGCGTTGTGTGCTAAAGTGGGTTTCCATCCGCCCGAAAACAGTCTCATTGCCCGTACGCGGCATTTAGATGCACTCAGACGCACAGCAGACTATTTGGCAGAAGCACACGAACAATTAACCGTCTTTCAGGCAGGTGAGTTGGTGGCTGAAAGCTTACGTCAAGCTCAGCAAAGCTTGGCTGAGATTACTGGTGAGTTCAGTGCCGATGATCTACTGGGTAAAATTTTTGGCAGCTTTTGTATTGGCAAGTAGCTTTTTTAAGCCAGCATAATTAATGGCTTTGTTGAGCCGCGCGATTAAATCGTCGATGTTGCCGCCTTTAATATTAAGACAAGGAAAGTAGTATGCATTGCCCGTATTGTAATGCGTCAGAGACCAAGGTAATTGATTCACGGCTGGCGGCAGAAGGTGCGCAAGTTCGTCGCCGCCGTTCCTGTAATAGTTGCCAAGAGCGTTTTACCACGTTTGAGATGGTAGAAGTGGTAATGCCAAGAATTATCAAATCAAGCGGTAAAATTGAGCCTTACGACAATGAAAAGCTGCGCCGCTCTATACTTTTGCCGCTACAAAAGCGTCCGATCACGATTGATGAGCAAGAGGCAATGATTAGCCGGATAGAGAAGCGCGTACGGCAAATGGGTGAGCGTGAAATTAGCAGCAAGGTCTTGGGCGAGATTATCATGAGCGAGCTTAAAACGCTTGATGATGTCGCTTATGTACGCTTTGCCAGTGTTTACCGTGACTTTCAAGACATTGATGCTTTTCATCAAGAAATCGCTAACATCCGCCCCACCGAAAAAACTGACGATAACGTTAAGTAGGGTCTGTTGAACATTCAAATATTAGGACTGCTGATCGCTAAAATCACCCCAAACGTTGTTGTAAACCTAGATAATGTCGAGACCTTAGCTAGGTTTACAACAACGTTTGGGGTGATTTTAGCATCAGCCTTTCAGGGCAGGGCTATTTTTTGCCAATACATGGCGAAATTGTCTACCCTAAAACGACTAGGCGTCAAAAATTTCACTGCGTATTGTCTAAAAAACAGCCACTGCCAGTTCCACATTTGAATATTCAACAGACCCTAGTCTTTATGAGCTACTTTCTTATTAAGTGTGACCTCTTTATGACGCTCTCAAACCATCAACTTTCAAACCATGAACAAAATGCTCAAGACCAGTATTTTATGATGCTTGCTATCGAGCAGGGTAAGCGAGGTCTCTATACTACGAGGCCCAATCCAGCGGTAGGATGCGTTATTGTTCAGGCAGAGTCTATTGTCGGTCAAGGCTTTCATCCGAAAGCAGGGGAGCCACATGCCGAGGTGTTTGCCCTGAAAGAAGCAGGTATGCGAGCAGTAGGGGCAACTGCTTATGTAACCTTGGAGCCCTGTAGTCATACAGGACGTACGCCACCTTGTGCGCTTGCGCTGATTGCTGCGGACGTTAAGCGAGTGGTGATTGCAGGTCTAGATCCCAATCCACAAGTCGCTGGACGCGGTGTACGTTTACTAGAAGAGGCAGGTATTGACGTCACTATTGGTGTATTAACGCAGCAAGCAGAGGCCTTAAATCGCGGATTTTTGAAAGCAATGCGCACTCAGATGCCTTATGTCCGCCTTAAGATTGCCACCAGTCTTGACGGTCGTACCGCGATGGCGACAGGGGAGTCAAAGTGGATTACAGGTGCCGCTGCCCGCGAGGATGTGCAAAATCTGCGAGCCCGTAGTGGGGCGATTATCACGGGTAGCGAAACCGTTATCGCTGATAATCCTCAATTAAATGTACGCTCAACTCAATTGGGCGTACTATCTGAGCAAGTTCCCGCTCCCAAAGTTGTCGTACTCGATAGGCGTCAGCGCTTAGCGCACAGCTTACAGTCTGATTATCAGTTATGCCGCCGTCCTGAAACACTATATTGGCATGAAGATAACTTAATGTCATTATTAAGGAATTTAGTCAGCGAGTATCAGTGTTATGAAGTATTGGTTGAAGCTGGTGCGAGCGTGGCAGGCAGCTTTCTAGCCCAGCAGCTGGTCGACGAGCTTATTGTTTATCAAGCGCCTTGTTTATTAGGAGCACAGGCTCGCCCAATGGTTGACTTTAATCCACTATCGTTGGCGCAGCAGCTGCGTTTTGATATCGATAGTTATGAACAAGTTGGCGCTGATCTTAAACTGACCTTATTGCCTTTATAACTCGGTTGTCTCTCACTGGCCTGCTCACAATATGCGTTAGATGTGTGCGGAATGTGGATAAATTAGTAAATCTATTTATGGTTTCACATGGAACTGTGTATAACTTTGTTTCACATGAAACGGAAGAGTCCGTTTTTGTGAATAATATTAATATATACGTATAAAAATCAATGCTTTATGGTTTATTGTGAAAGTTTTTAGGTTTCTATGCCGACTCTGATTTTCTGTGGATAACTTGGTGAAAATACAGGTTTTTAATAACATAAGGGTTGATTTACTATGACTTATCCACAACTTATCCCCTATTACGCTTAAAATAGGTGTGTTTCACTTAAAAGCTGTGTGTTTCACTTAAAAGTTAAGGCAAGCAAACGTTGCTATTAATATTGATAAATGTTAATACGTTGTCTATGACGACAATATAATAATGAAATGAGGTTGATATGTTTACCGGAATTATAGAAAGTGTCGGAAAGGTTAAATCCATGCAGTCTACGGGTGGTGATATACGCTTGACGATAGAGTCTGATGGTTTAGATTTCAGTGATGTGAAACTGGGTGACTCTATTGCTTCTAATGGTATTTGTTTGACGGTTGTGGATTTTGGCAGCAATCATTACTCGGTTGATGTCTCACGTGAAACAATTGCGCATACAGCGTTAGAAGATTTAAAGCCAGGTCATATCGTTAATTTAGAGAAGGCGATGTTGCCAACCACACGTTTTGGCGGCCACATTGTCGCAGGTCATGTGGATGGTGTCGGCGTCGTGCGTAAGTTGCAAAAAGACGCGCGTTCTATCTATATTGAGATCGAAATACCGCAAGAGTTGGCGCATTATACAGCCACCAAAGGTTCTATTACCCTTGATGGTATTAGCCTCACTACGAACTTGGTACGCGATAATATCGTCTCGTTAAATATCATCCCGCACACCGCACAAGTCACCAATATTGCTCAGCATTGGCTGGTAGGTGATAAGGTTAATGTTGAAGTGGATATCGTCGCGCGCTATTTGGAGCGGCTGTTAACCAAGTCACAAACTGACAGTAAGACAGCGCACAATACACCAAGTAATATCACTGAGACTTTCTTGGCTGATAATGGCTTTATGAGATAGTAAGTAAAAAGAGTAAGTAGGGTTTTTCAGCATATTATTTATATTAACTAAGGCGTGCCCTCATTTTGATAATGATAAAAATGAGGGCACGCCTTAATTTTTAATAAGGCTCTGTAACACTGTTTGTAGCTTATTTTTATTGATAGGCTTGGTCAAAAACTCATCCATCCCTACGGCAAAGCAAGCGTCACGATCCTCTGTCGAATTGTTTGCCGTCAGCGCCACAATAGGAATGTCATTTCCTTGTGCACGAATGGCCTGAGTCGCTTGTAAGCCGTCCATAACCGGCATTCGGCAGTCCATCAAAATAAGCGCAATCTCTTTATGCTGCGCTTGCAATTGACTTAACGCCTGCTGGCCGTCTTCTGCGACCACAGTACGATAGCCAAGCTTGGTTAATATCTTACAAGCTATTTTTTGATTGGTCGGACTGTCTTCTACTACTAAAATAAGCGGCGCTGCGATCTCATCGTTGACAGTATCTGTGATCACGTTATCTGTCTCTGTTACCAGTGCGCCATTTTCTTTATTCACTTTTTGGATTGGTGCGAATGTCTGTCTGGCTGGAAGGGTTAAGCGCAGCAGCTCAGATAACAATAAAGCACTGTCTAAAGGTTTGGCCAAAAAACCATCACATTGATCTAACAGTACAGAGGAGATACGGCGCTCAGGCTTCATGCTCAGCAGTATTTTAGGCATTGAGATAGTGGCCAGTAATTGGCTTAAGGCCTTACGCCGGTTATGACTGATTGTTTTATCGTCTCCTTCTGCTGGTTTAGGAAATACGATAGTGTTGCTCTCATAATATTCATAATCTAGTAGCAGAATGGGTGCCAGTGTTTGCGCATTCTCGGAGAGCTGTTTCGCTAACTGCCTAATGGTCGCACTATTGATCGAGGTATGAATAGTAGCTGGTATGGATAGATAGTCGCACAAACGTTGCAAATGTTCCGCACCCAGCGTTTGATTCATCACTGCAACCAGATGAATATGAGTCAATTGTTCATGAAAACGATAGACTGGCTGATAGTTTGGACGATGACAAGGCAGGTATAGATCAATGCTGATACCTTCATCGGCGGTGCTATTTGACTCAATAAAGCCGCCCAATAATTGTGCAAAACTGTTCGCCGTATTGAGTTCTAAAATTGCTTCAATAGAAGGCTGCTGTACAGGATAGTTGGCTGGGTTGTTTGCTTGATTGATATAAGTAAAATGCTGCGTTTGCTGCTGCGATGGGTTGCTCGTCCCAGTACTTTGTAGGCCAAACTTCACCCAGTTATGCGGATTTTTTGTTGTGCTGTCTTCGCGGATAGCCAGTGGCTCATTCTTGGTGGCTGGTGGTAAAGGGTTGTCGGTAATTGCTTCAATCGTTAGAGAAACAGAGCCCGCAAGAGTGGATGTGATGGTACTGTCTAATAAATTTAGTAAAATTTGGCACAAGCGTTTGTGATCCGTACTAATATAACGCGGGCAGCTGGGGGCAAAAAAGTAATGCAGCTCGAGCCCTTGTCGCCGAGTATCATCTGTGACTAAGTCATTAACATGTTGTCCCAGTTTGTAGATGTCGACAGACTCAATCCTAAGACGGGTTTTCTTGACGTCGAACTCTCCTACACCCAGCATGTCATTGAGCTTCGTTAACATAGAGTCGCTCGACCTCATTAGCGTCTGTAACACCGCATTCTGCTGTACAGAAAAAGTCTCGGGATTCATGGCTTCAAGAGTGTCGATTATAGTCTCTAGTGGTCTATGCAACTCATGATATATAGCGGGTTTGAGCCCATTAAATTCGTCGATTTTTCCTTGCAGCTGTTGGTTTTGTTGTTGTAGATGCGCGTTCTGATGGATGATTTCATTGACATTATTAAGCAGCACTGTAAAGCCATGCACTTGTCCGTGCTCACCAAACCAAGGGGTAATGTGCAACTGATAGGCTTGTTGATTCTCTAGACCGTGAACGTTTAGAGTACGGGTGACATACAAGTTAGAGAGTTTTTGTAGTAGTAGCTGGGTGGGTTCATCGTCAGCCGAGACAAAATCCGTCAATTGATAGTTGGTATCGCTTTGAAATGGGGTGGCAAATATCTGCTCAAAACGTTGATTAAAAAAGCTGATCTGACCGTGACGCATGATCATGACCATCGGTAGCGGTGCTTGCTCAACCAAACGCTCAAGACGATGTTGCAGGGTTTGTATACGTCGGTGGTTACTATGGAGTTGGTAACTGATACGACTGAGCGCATGACCTAGGCGCAAAAACTCAGCCGTAGAATTTTTGTTAATAAACGGTGGCGGCAGATAAGCGTCTTTTGCCTTGCTACTTAAATTATCGGTATAAGCTATCAGCTGTTGCCAGTTACTTTGGCGATTTAATGTATAGAGTAACGCCATGATGAAGAACATAATCGCCGTCATTAGCGGTAGCCAATAGCGATAAGATATCCAGTCTATCTCAAGTGGTTTGTGGCGTAATATGATATAGAGTTTGTGACCACTCTCAAGCTCAATGGTTCCTGTTAAATTACTAGAGTTGAGCTTATAGGCACTATAATTATTGCTATCAGAAGGCAGTGAAGTAAGGACATTAGGGAAGGTGACGGTGGCAAATGCACTCTCATTAGGACGGACATAGCGATGAATATGAGTCTGCCCAGATGGCATCATAGAAATAATCTGATAACTAACACCTGCAAAAGAAGGCTCGGTCAATATTTCTTGAAGGTCAGAGTTTAGAGGTTCTGCGTGTTCAGTAACGGCATGCTGCAATGACTCAAACGTGTCTATACTCTGCTGATGATTATGCGTGTTTAGGTCATCAAACTGCGCGAAGTAATACAGTGACAACATGGCCAGCAGTGTCACTGTATAAAAGAGCAGCAAACGCTGTAAAGACTGAAACTGTTGCATGAAAGCCTGACCCTATATCGGAACGATAAAATACAATTATGATGAGTCTGTCACCAATCTGATAAATGCGCGACACTTGTTATGGGTCTGTTCTATGTTGATAAGTCGTTTAGCTCACTATAAGTGATGACACGCCCTAGTGTTACTAGTGACAAGCGACAAGCGACAAGCGAGAGATCATTGAATAAAAAATTCACTACGTGTCAATAATGAGTTCCCGTAGTACAAATACAAAGACTTCCTATATATAAACCTCTTCATAAGAGGGTGTTAAAAAGAGATCGTGATGGGCTTTATTGCTATTATAAAGATAAATGGGCTTATTAGTAACGCTGGATTGACACTATTACAATCATGGCACAACGTCGTAAACTCACCTATAATGGGCATATCAATCATATATTATAATGCATGACTATGAACACAATTGCTTCCGCCTCTGATCTGTCTATGGATTCTACTAAACCTCAGCAAAATCCCATTCTTGGTGCTCAGCAGGGTACTAGCCCTTTAAGGCTAGTATTTGCGGGGACGCCTGAGTTTGCAGCGATTAGCCTAGAGGCTTTGATTCGCCAACAAGAATCCCTGAATATAGAGATTGTCGCGGTGTACACTCAGCCTGATCGCAAAGCAGGTCGCGGACAAAAACTCTCAGCTTCTGCTGTCAAGCAAGTGGCATTAGCCAATGATATCGCTGTAGAGCAACCGCTCACCTTTAAAAAATCTAGCACCGAAGGCATGGCGGCGCGGCAGACCTTGCGTACTTATCAGCCAGACGTGATGATTGTCGCCGCTTATGGCTTGATATTGCCTATTGGTGTATTGGACACGCCTACTTATGGTTGCCTAAATATTCACGCTTCATTATTACCACGCTGGCGCGGTGCTGCACCGATTCATCGTGCACTCTTGGCCGGAGATGATGAGACAGGCATTACTATTATGCAGATGGACAAAGGCCTTGATACGGGCGACATGCTTTATAAAGTCAGCGCCAGTATTGAGCCTACTGATACGGCCGCCAGTTTGCATGATAAGATGGCTGAGCTTGGTTCGACGGCCATTGGCACTGTGCTACAAGACTTGGTACATTACCAAAAACAGGCTGTATCTCAAGATGACAGCCAAGCCAACTATGCTGAAAAGCTGGTCAAAACTGAAGGCGAAATCGACTGGACGCAATCCGCTACTGAGATTGAACGAAAAATTCGTGGACTGACCCCCTGGCCGGGTGCTTATACTTTCTTGGCCGGGCAACGTGTCAAAGTATTGGCTAGCTTGCCTGTGAATGCATCGCAGCAAACCAATGAGTCTGTTGGCACTGTTATCAGTATCGGACGCAAAGCGATTTTAGTCGCTTGTGGCAAAGAGAGCGAAGCTGAATCATTAGCCACTACTTTAGCCATTACTCACTTACAGTTTGCCGGTGGTAAGCCGATGACTGCTGAACAAATTTGCCATGGCAATCAGCTAAATGATGGCGATCAATTTATGGCAGAATCAAAATAGCTTTTACTTATATTTAACCTACTTGCACAAGACGCTATCGACCATACGTCAAGGAAATAAAATTTAATGAGACAAACCAGCACTGCGCCAAGAAACAATAAGCTCAAACCATCAAGCAACCTTATCATGAATGGCAGTGTGCGCGTGCGCGTGATTCGTACTTTGCTCGCTATTCAAAACGGTCAGTCGCTCTCAAGCGTCCTTGATCCATTATTGAATAGTCTACACGATGGCGACAAAGGCTTTGCCCATGCG
This sequence comes from Psychrobacter sp. Pi2-51, assembly GCF_904846665.1. NCBI lineage: Bacteria > Pseudomonadati > Pseudomonadota > Gammaproteobacteria > Moraxellales > Moraxellaceae > Psychrobacter > Psychrobacter sp. Pi2-51. Next base: position 70,353 of record NZ_CAJHBP010000012.1, on the reverse strand, counting down.
CTATTGCTCACGACATTGCGCCAATGGCATGCGCTGGCACGTTTGCTCGATACTTTAGCAGACAACCCTATCGATGAAGTGGAAGTGCGTACCACCATTCAAGTAGGCTTAGTACAGTTGCTGTATTTAGAGGTGGCTGATCATGCGGCGATTCATGAAACCGTTGAAGCGGCGAAAGAGATTGAGTTCGCTCATTCGACTGGTTTGGTGAATGCTATTTTGCGTAAAGTCGCCAAGAATCCAAGCAAATTTCGTAAGAAGTGCGATAAAAAACACAGCCTACCGAATTGGCTCGCTTATCAGCTTAAGCAAGATTGGAGCGAGCAGTATGATGAGCTGACACAAGGCTTGCGCCAACCAGCACCGATGTTTTTACGAGTAAACTCGGCGGTTACTTCGGTAGAGGATTATCAGCATGCGTTGGATGGGGCAGAAATTGATGCAGACATCGTTGAGCTAACGACTGGTTTTAAGGTAGCGAATTCGCCAGAGTCTGCCACTCCTACAACGCTATTAACCAAAGGTCTCCGGCTGCATCAAAGCACTGCCGTTAACGCTTTGCCTGAGTTTGCTTTAGGGGTTGCTAGCGTCCAAGACATGCATGCCCAGTTAGCTGCACCAATTATTAATAAAGCATTGATGGCTAAGCTTAGCGCTGAAAATAACAGTGCTAACGATACTGATAGCGACATTGATGAAAGTAATAATGAGCTACACATTTTAGATGCATGTGCGGCACCTGGTGGCAAGCTGGCTCACTGGTTAGAACTTATAAGCGCTAATGACGAAGCATCATTGTTTCACGTGAAACAAGATGATGCGGAAACGTCGCCTGAGACAGCTAATATCAAGGTGACAGCTATCGATAACGAAGCACCACGTATCGAGCGTATTCGCGAGAATTTACAGCGCCTAAATCTGAGTCAGCATGATTTGCAGCAAGCAGAGAAAAGTGTTGCACTTAATATTGTCTGTGCAGATGCAACCAGATGGCAGCATGGCAAGAATAAAAAAGCGGCAACAAATGAGCCGGTATTTGATGCGATATTATTGGATTCTCCTTGTACCGCGACAGGCGTGATTCGTCGTCATCCTGATATCAGTATCCTGCGTACCGAAGAAGACATCGAGCAAACGGCACTGCTACAAGCAGACATCTTGCATAACTTATGGCCACAACTCAAAGCTGGTGGTTATCTGCTGTACGTGACATGTTCTATCTTAAAGCAAGAAAACGTCGAGCAAATGCAGGACTTTATCACTCATCATAATGATGCAGTAGCGATTGAGTTTACTGAGGAATGCAGTTGGGGTATCGAACAAGCAATTGGTCGTCAGTGCTTGCCGATTGATAGCGCAAGCGGTGATGGGTTTTATTACGCCTTGCTTCATAAAACTGCTGAATAAACCGTTTTTAATATTGAATAACCTCATTATAGACAGGACAATCTAATGAAATATATCAGTACCCGTGGTCAGACAGCGCCGATGGATTTTAGTGATGTACTATTAATGGGTCTTGCACCAGATGGTGGGTTGATGTTGCCTGAGCATTATCCGAATATCGATAGCGCTGTACTCGATGAATGGCGTACGCTTAGCTACCCACAGCTTGCGATGGCGATTATGCAGCGTTTTGCGACAGATATTCCTGTGGCTGATTTGCAAGACCTCATTGAGCGTACTTATACCGCAGAAGTATTTGGTAGTGAAGAGATTGTTCCTGTCCGTAAGCTTGAAGATAACTTATATATTCTAGGATTATCAAACGGTCCGACATTGGCATTTAAAGATGTGGCCATGCAGTTTTTGGGCAATGCCTTTGAATACGTGCTTAAGAAAAAAGATGCGCGTATTACTATCATCGGCGCAACCAGTGGTGACACGGGTAGTGCGGCAGAATATGCGCTACGTGGTAAAGACAATATTGAAGTCTTTATGCTGTCACCGCATGGCAAAATGAGCGAATTCCAGCGCGCGCAAATGTATAGCTTGACTGACGATAATATCCATAATATCGCTATCGAGGGTATGTTTGATGATTGCCAAGATATCGTCAAGGCATTGCAGCAAGATGCTGAGTTCAAAGCGGCTTATAACCTAGGCACGGTAAACTCTATCAACTGGGGTCGTATCCTTGCGCAAATCGTTTATTACTTTAAAGCCTATTTTGCCGTGACTGCCAATAACGACGAAAAAGTCAGCTTTAGCGTACCGTCAGGTAACTTCGGTAATATCTGTGCCGGTCACATCGCTCGTGAAATGGGACTGCCAATTGATCGTTTGATTGTCGCTACCAATGAAAACGATGTGCTAAATGACTTCTTTAACCAAGGCGCTTATCAGCCGCGTCCGACTGAAAAAACCTATATCACCTCAAGCCCATCCATGGATATCTCAAAAGCCTCTAACTTTGAGCGTTTTGTTTATCTGCTATTAGAGAAAGACAGCGCGCGCGTTCATGAGTTGTTTGAAGGGGTGAAATCTGGTCAAGGTTTTGACTTATCTGACTTGATGGATGCGGTCAATAGCCGTTACGGTTTTGCTGCTGGCAAGTCTACCCATAACGACCGCTTGCAAACCATTAAAGCGCTTTATGAGCAGCATGGTGAATTGGTTGATCCGCATACTGCTGACGGCATCAAGGTCGCCAAAGAGCTACAGTTAGACGGTGAAATCATTGTCTGTGCGGAAACAGCGTTACCCGTCAAATTTGCTGACACGATCGTTGAAGCGATTGGGCCAATAGACATCGCTCGCCCAGCGCATACTGAAGGCTTGGAGAGCTTACCACAGCACGTGGTGGTGCTAGATAATGACGCTGAGCAAGTCGCTGAGCAAATTCGTCAGCATGTCAGGCCAAATCCAGCCTGAATTAACGCTGAACTTGTTATTAGCTTTGTTTAACCATTAAACAAGCGTCCACATAAAAGTTACGCCATTGTAATAAAGTGTTTATGATTGTGTTATGGTAGATATAATTGTAATATTGGAAACAGCGTCGGCGACTCATCATTTTGCTAGACGCTTTTTTAGCAATCACACCAGCCAATTACACTGAACAGCTGCCCTATAGGCGTTATGATAACCGTACTGTTAAGCTCTTTTATGCTCTTAATTACTTGTCATTAATTTTAATAATGCTCAAGGATTAAGATTAAATCAAGGGTCTAAATAGTATTGATTGTGGCGACAACAGCGGTACATATTGTGGATATAACAATGAAGATGAGCTTAAAAACGATAGCAAAAGCCCTGTTGATCACGACATTTAGTAGTGCGATGCTAATGAATGCTGCCCACGCTAACAATCCACCGCCCACCATCAAAGCGGATGCGCCCAACCGCTATACGGTCAAAAAAGGCGATACATTGTGGGACATCTCAGGACGCTATCTAGACAGTCCATGGCGCTGGAAAGAAATTTGGGCGACCAATAAGCAAATCAAAAATCCCAATCTTATTTATCCTAACGACATTCTTATCTTATGTGTGATTCAAGGTAAGACTTTGATTGGTGTCGATACGGGTGAGGGCTGTGCTGGGATTGAAAAGCAATTGACCGGTACGGCAGTTGCCACCTCGGTAACAGTCACGTCGACGGCGAATAGCATTCCACCTATTCCATGGTCTGCTATCCAGCATTGGCTAGATAAAACCATCATCGTTAATCCAGCAGATTTTAATACCACACCTTATATATTAGCGTCTAAAAAAGGCAACTTAATCACTGCAAGTGGTGATAAAGTCTATGCCAAAGGCGTGCCGCTTATCGTTGGTCAGCGTTATGGTATCTACCGTGAAGGTGAGATGTATGTCGAGCCAAAGACTCAGCAAGTCATCGGACTTGAAGTGACCCAAGTCGCGACTGGATTGGTTACGTCTACAGAAACCAATGGCGTTACCAGTTTGCAACTTACCGACAGCTACGGCAAAGAAGTCCGTGAAGGTGATCGCGTTTTTGTTGAGTTAAACAACTCTATCCCGCCCGTATTTTACCCAACGCCTGCAACGGTTAGCCGCGGCGGTATGATTGTCCGTGTCATGGACTCAATCAGTTCAGCGGCGAAGGGCAGTGTGGTCGCGATTAATTTGGGCAGCGCAGAGGGCGCCAAACCAGGGGATGTATTGACTGTCTATCAAAAAGGGGCGTTGGTACGCGATACCAAAGATAATGATGCCTCTGTACGTCTACCTAGTGAGCAGAGCGGTATGGTCATGGTGTTCAATACTTTTGACCATATCAGCTACGCTTATGTGCTTGATTCTGAGCTACCGCTCAATGTGGGTGATCAATTACTACCTCCCCCTTATCTATAAGCCAGAATTCTTGAGTCAGTTGAATCCGTAAATGCGAGTCAGACCATTATGACGGCAGTTTCTCCAGTGTTATCCGACGAGCAGCGCGCAATATTGGCGCTGTGGACCGAGGTGAATGCGTCATTATCGGCTTATCATAAGCTTATTACCTCTTTTGGTGCGGCGGAGCTTGCTTGGCAAGCCAAAGCAGAAGCATGGCGTCAGTTGGGTATTCACCATACGCATCTTGCCCGCCATGAACAGCCAGAGCACACGCAAGCCAGTATCGATAAAATTCAGCAAGCGCTCAACGAGGGACGCTACGGTCTGCTATTTTCTGATCAGCCTGATTATCCTGCCCAACTCTTACAAATCTATGATCCACCGCCATTATTGTTTTATCGTGGTAATCATGCACGCCTGCATCAAGCACAAATCGCTGTCGTCGGCAGTCGAAAACCCACCGCCCATGCCCAAAAAATCACTTTCGATATGGCACAGTATTTGGCGCAAGCTGGTTATATCATCACCAGTGGTCTTGCCATGGGGGTAGATAAGCGTGCGCATTTGGGTGCGCTGGCTCAGACAGATACTGAGTATCAAGGTCGAACGATTGGAGTCATGGGTACAGGGATTGATGTCAATTATCCCAATCATCATGATAAGTTATTTACTCAAATCATCGATCAAGGTGGCTGTATTATCAGCGAGCTGTTACCACACACGCAGCCGCATAAGCATACTTTTCCACGCCGGAATCGTTTGGTTGCTGGATTAAGCTTGGCGACCATAGTGACGGAAGCCACGATTCAAAGCGGCTCACTGATTACCGCGCGCCTAACCTCGGAGCAGGGCAAGCAAGTTTTTGCGATTCCTAGTCATATTGACAATAGCAATGCTGAAGGCTGTCACCATTTGATACGTGAAGGCGCGACGCTGATTTATCATCCGCAGCAAGTGATCGAGGACGTAAATGGTCAGCTGGATTATGACAATAATGGCTATCGACCAGCACAACAGAATCATAAGCTATCGGATAGTCATCAACCTTCTCATGCCGCAGAGACAGCTTCTGTGCCAGCGACGAGCCAACCGACACCGTCTAACATCAAATCTCCTAGCAGCGTTATCGTCGTCCCTGAGCATTTAACGCTGGTCTATGAGCAGCTTGACTGGCATGGACAAGATTTAGACGCGCTGTTGGTCAGTACCGAGCTTACGCCACCGCAGCTGATTGGGCAGTTAATGGAGCTTGAGTTACTGGGTGTTATCAGCGTGCAAGGTGGGCGTTATTTACGCGTTTAAAGTCGTACTTTCTCTACTTTTATGTTTTTCTACTTATTAATTTTAAGTGATTGAATACGGTGCAATTTCATAAATATAGTCAGTGAAAAGTAATATCGAACCATCACGCACTGCTGATATCAGTTTTTCTTGCTTGCTGTGCCTGCGCAGACAGAGGTGACAAAAATTGATATCAGCAATACCGTCGCGTTTTTAGGATATCTTGACTATATTTGAATTTGGCTCACTTAGTCAGCTTCTCTCTTATGTTATTATTAATGCTTAAACTCCTACCTTTTCGAAGCCTTCAAGCCATGAAAAAATCCGCATCCTTTACTACTGATTCTGTCGTTCAAGCTGCTACGTGGCTAAAAGAAGGGCAGCTGCTTGCTTATCCCACCGAAAGCGTTTGGGGTATCGGCTGTGATGCTTACGACGAGATAGCCGTTCAGCGCATTTTAAATATCAAACAACGGCCACAAGCCAAAGGCATGATTGTCGTTACTGACAGTGCCGAGCGTTTAATGCCTTTACTAGAGCCTTTAGAAGACGGTCAGCGCCAACAAATTATCAAGAGTTGGCAGGCAGATAGTGACAATATAGAGCTACAATGCAAGCAAGCGCATACTTGGTTGTTACCCATTCCGCAGGCTTTAACGACAGTGATACCTTCTTGGATTACGGGGCAGCATCAAACAGTGGCAGTTAGAGTCATTGCCCATCCTATGGTTCGTCAATTGTGCCAACAATTGGTAGACGTTCAAAACCCCTTTGGGCTATTGGTTTCTACAAGTTGTAATCCATCAGGGCAATTACCTGCTATGACTTTCACTGATGCATATGGGTATTTTGGTGAGCAAATCAGCTACTTGCAGGCTGATACTCTAGGCTATACCTTGCCTAGTCAAATTCGTGATGCAACGACAGGATTAATTATTCGCTAGACAAATTACAGTTATTTAAAGATTGATACTTATATTTATTTCACTATTGACAGAAATAAAAGAATAGCGCAAGATAAGTTAATCTAATCGTATAAAAAATTAAGTGAATGGCTCTTATGAAACTAAATCCTGTGACCGAAAAATTTATCTTACATTGGGGTGAGATGGGCTCGCAGTGGGGCGTTAATCGCACCATGTCACAGATACATGCGTTATTATTTATCATTGGCAAGCCACTAAATGCTGAAGAAATCACTGACACACTTGGCGTCGCGCGCTCTAACGTTTCAAACAGTATTAAAGAGTTGCAGCATTGGGGCTTGGTACAAAAGATTTCGATATTGGGTGACCGTCGTGACCACTTTACGACCAATACCGATGTTTGGGAGTTGGCACGTATTATTGTCGTTGAGCGTCAGAAGCGTGAGCTTGAGCCAACAGTGCAGTTTTTACAAGAACTCATGGACAGCCCTGAATTTGAACATGAAAATAATGAGGTAAAGTCACGTATCCGTGATACCCAAGAATTCGTCAGTACTCTAACCACTTGGTCATCTGAGATGCTTAAGCTGCCCACAAGCATCCTCAAAAAAGTCCTCAAACTGGGCGCCAGTATTAAAAAGGTTTTGCGTTAATAATAAGCTGTCGATTTAAAATAAAAAATTTGAGTAAATATTTCTGTTTAAACAGAAACTTATGTAATAAGTATAAAGAATAACTAAATTTGAGTAATACGAGTTTCGGTAAAAATAGCAGCAAGAAACAGCAACAACAAATGGATGTGCAAAATGAATGCAAACAAAATACACGCTGATAAAGAGAAGACCATTAAAAGCGCGATTGCTTCAGTCGAGTGGCAGGATTTGCGCCAACTAACGCGCGCTCAAATTGCTTATAACGTTATTTTGCCTTATCCATTTTTGTTGTTGTCTTGGTGGTTTGCCAGTCAATCATGGTATGTCTTAGCATGCGGGGCTTCTTACTTATTTTTTGCTGCCGCATTTCGACAAGCTCATGATGGCTATCATCATAGCTTAGGGACAGGTAAGCGTACGACCACTGCGATATTGTTATTGCTTAGCGTGCTACTGATGACTAGCTTGCACAGCATTCGAGCTACTCACATGGCGCATCATCGTGACCCATTGGGTGATAGTGATATTGAAGGCAGTCTAGCAAAAGTGTCATGGTGGCAAGCACTGCTCGGCGGGATAACTTATCGGCTTGATATTTATCGTCAAGGACTGCGTCTAAGCAGCCGTCGCAATCAAAGCTTGGCTTGGCTAGAATTTGGCTTGATTGCTTTAGTCATCTTGGTTGCCCTCGTACTGACCGTATTTACTGTCGCTGTTCCTGCTCTGACCATGTTAGCGCAAGTATTGATGTATCACATACTGACCATGATGTTGGCTAATGCTAGCGTTGGCATCATTGCGGTGTGGGGCGTACACCATGATTGTGATGAGACGATCGCTCGCACCGAGCGTAATACAGTGGTCAATTTTCTAACTTTTAACTTGTTATATCACGTAGAGCATCATCTCTTTCCTGCCGTACCATCCAATCATTTACCTGAGCTTGCCAAGCGTTTAGATGCAGCAGCGCCACATCAGACCAAAGCACATGTGTTACCGAGTGTGGCTAACGTCATAGATTTTATTAATCATCGTTGGAACAAATTAAAGAATAAATCTCAAAATAGTAATGATAGTGAGTGTCCTATTCGTAAGCATTTTGCCTAATAGGTAGGCTAAATAAAATCAAGATACTTATCCACCAATTATCCACAGTAGTTTCATTGGCTTTGCCAACGCCGTATTTATACTCAATTAACGACGAATGTTAATAGGATAAATATCATGAAAACGAATAATAATGTAGGTGCTTACCCTTACCTATCAGTGATTATTTTGTTTGCAGGGCTTGGCAGCATAGTTGGTGGGTTGATTGCAGAACTGGGTTTATTGTTTATTTTTAGGGATGCGGATTTTGCGCAGATAGGTTATCAGCCATTGCTATATGTCGGTCTGCTTGGTTTTATTCCTGCTTTATTAACAGGCATTATTGTCGCTTATAAGAATATATGGCGCGGTGATCATAAGAGTCTACGAACGACACTTTTAGTTGGGTTCGTAACATCAGCAGGTTATATGGGTGCAATCACCCTATATTTAGGCATAAACTCATTGATAGAGGTTGGCGTGCTACTGGCCTTTATGATTGGTATAGGACTATTTGGCGCTATCAATTCAGCCATCGCTGGCTGCATTGCTTTACCAAAAGCATGTAAAAGTCGTTTTGATATAAGCGCTAAAAAAGAAGACGATGACTATAGCGAATTAAGTTTTACTAAACGATAAGCGAAAAATATAAGGAATAGGACATGAATATTTTAATCAGTGGTGGCTCAGGATTTTTAGGCAGTGCCTTTAGCGATGAGATTATGGCGCGTTACCGTGCCCAAGATAAAGCGCTGCATATTACTTGGCTGACGCGTGATAGCAGCCAAGCACATCCGAATGATATCGAAATGATGACTTATGATGAGCTGGCGAGCTCGGATAAAAGCTTTGAGGTTGTTTTAAACCTAGCAGGGGCAGGTATCGCTGACTCGCGCTGGAGCGATGAGCGCAAAGAGCAATTGCTCGCCAGCCGTATTAAACCTACTGAGTCCCTATTAGCATTTATTAAGCGCACCAGTATTAAGCCCAAGCTAATGGTCAGCGGCTCTGCGATTGGTTGGTATGGGACTCAAGGTGACAAACCTCTTACCGAAGGCAGTGGTTTTGAAACCGATTTTGCTCATCGATTATGTGATGAATGGGAGCAGTTAGCTTTGACAGCAACCGATTATGGCGTGCCTGTGGCTATTGTGCGTACAGGTGTGGTGATTCATCCTGAGGGCGGGATGCTCGGTAAGTTATTAACCCCATTTAAAATGGGTGTCGGTGGACAATTGGGTGATGGCAAGCAGATCATGAGTTGGATCAGCCGTGAGGACTGGGTAGAGGCAGCGATATTCATTATTGAGCAGCATCTTGCTAGTAAGGGCGATAGTGATGCTAACACTACACATGATAATGCATTACAGACTACAAATGATACGACAGCGGTCGTGTATAACCTAACGGCACCCAATCCTGTAAATAATCATACTTTCACCAAAACACTTGGGTCATGGTTACACCGTCCAACCTTTTTTACTTTGCCAAATTTCTTACTCAAGCTGATGTTTGGTGAGATGTCGACGCTACTGATTGATGGACAAAAGGTATTACCGCAAGCATTACAAGACGCAGGTTATAAGTTTAAACATCCAACGTTGAAGCAAGCGTTAGAAGAGCAGAAGTAAATTTCCGAATGGACTTTAGGAATAATTATGAACAACAGAATAATCAGTTTACTTCTAATATCTACGCTGTCAGGTTTTACCTTATCAGCTTGTGGTAAAAATGATAGCGAGAGTAGTATCGAGGAATCTGTAGTAGAGGCCAATAATCTAGCAGACGAAAGGAGTCTTCAAACATCTAAAGCCATTGCTATTGAAGATAAAAATGTTAATGAAGTAGGGCAGACTACAATAGGTAGTGTTGGTTCAACCAGTCCTATGCAAATTGCTCAGGCAGAATCGTTCTTAAATATATATAGCACAACATGTGCCAAGTATTTACCTAACTTGGATGAATTGCGTGACAAGCTCAAAGACCTACCGCAACTAACGGATGTGCAAGCAAAGCAGTTTTTAAAAGGTCATAGTGGCTCTGCTTGGTCAGTGCCGGATGATCATGGAACCTTTGTTTTAACACTAATAGAAGAAAAAAACATGTGCGCCGTATATGCGAATAAGGCAAATTCGCAAGTAGTTGAAAAACAATTTAGCAATATGTTTGCTAGTGCACCCAGTCCATTAACTTCTAATGAAAGAGATAACAGTAAACAGACAACGATATCAGGAGAAAGAACGACGCTATCGTATGAATGGGCCCAACAAGGAGCGCAAAGAAAAATGCTATTCATGCTGACTACTGATAGCTCTGCCGATGCTGATGTACAGGCCTTATTTACAGCATCTATGATTCAAGAATAAATATAGCTTTAGTTATTGAACGATTAAGTTTTTCGTAGGTGATGTTTCATGTGAAACTTAATTGATTTGTCGTTTGCAATTCAAGTTTCATGTGAAACAATAGTAGAGGTGTTTATGAGTGACATTGAGAGTAGAGCTACAGTTACTGTACCTAGCTCTAGCTATCCGAAGGGTAATGTAATAGGACTCTATGGGTTATTGGGCGGAGTAGTAGGAGGTTTAATTCTCTTTTTATATCTAGCGATAGGACTGTCAATAGATATCGGCATCCCGCTACGAGACTCACTACTCTTCGTCAAGGTGGCCCCAGCATTTATCCTATTAGGTTTTTTCGGAGGTTTACTACCAGCATTATTGGCAGGTTATATCGTCTCTAAATTCAAAATATATTTTAATTCGGTAGCGAAGGTCATTCCCTTATTTATAATAGGTTTTATGAGCACGTTTTCATTCGTAGTGTGGTTCATGATAGGGGATGGCTCTGTAAATTCTTCTATGACAAGTGATATGTTATTTTGCTGTAATGGCGGTGTCAGCGCTATCATCACAGGATGGTTCATATTACCTAGCCACAAATAAAATTTATCCATATATTTCACTTTTGACAGAAATTAAATAAATAACACTAAATAACTAAATCAAGTGGTCGCGCCAGTAAGACAGCTACTGCTTATCACTAAGTAAGGAGAACATCATGCGTCATCCTTCGTTAGCCAGTATTGAATGGCAAGATTTGCGTCAGCTCAAGCCCACTGAGACCGTTTACAATATCTTTTTATCGTTACCATTTTTATTATTGTCATGGTGGAGCGCGTGGCAGGGGTTTTGGCTACTTGCGCTGGCTGCGACGTTTTTCTTTTTTACTGCCGCACTTAGACAAGCCCATGATTGCTATCACCGCACTTTAGGTGTGAGTAAGGTCGCCACAGAGCTCATGCTATTTATGCTGAGTATCACCATGCTTTGTAGTACGCATGCCATTCGGCACACTCATCTCAATCATCATAGAGATCCGCTTGGAGACAGCGATGTCGAAGGTAACTGGGCACGCCTGCCGTGGTATCAGGCGATATTAGGCGGTGGTATTTTTTCGATTATGATTCAGTGGTTTGGTTTGACGCATGGTAGTAGCCGCAATCGCATGCTCGTTGGCTTTGATATGCTGCTTATTTTCGCAGTGATTGCCACCGCTTTTATCACGATGCATCCCGTATTGATGTATCACGTATTGGTGATGATATTGGCCAATACGATGGTGGGATTCTTTGCCGTATGGAGCGTCCATCATGGCTGTGATGAGGTGGTATATGCCCGCAGTGAGCGTCATCCATTGATTAATTTGCTAACCTTTAACTTGCTTTATCACATCGAGCATCATCTGTTTCCAGCGGTGCCGACCAATCATTTACCGGCACTGGCTAAGCGTTTAGATGCTACCGCTCCACAGTGGACGCAGCAACCAGTCATTCCTTTTTTAGCACCAGTCAATAAGTATCCAGTAGTTAACATGAACAAAAATTCTAATAGTCTTAATGCTGAGGTATCACTCATAAAGGAGTCATAAGATGATTATCCAAAACCATATCAACAGTTATAGAGAGCAAGCGAATTTATCCATTACCATGTACTACGATGATGCGTGCGTGATATGCAGCACCGAGGCGCATAATATGAAAAAACGTCAACCAGAGAAGATACGCTTAGTTCCTGTGGAAGAAGGGCTTGATGAGTTGGCAGTCGCAGGATTCAGCCGTGAGGATGCGATGACGTATATGTGCATGAAAGACAGCTACGGCAATTGGTACACACACATGGATGCCGTACGACTGCTCTACAGGACGGGCGGTGTTAAATGGTCACCGTTGTTGTTTTTGCCAGTGGTCAAACAACTGGGCAACTTTACTTATCCGTATGTCGCTCGCAATCGCTATCGAATCCCGAATTGGGTGACCAAGTTGCTCTATGGCAAAGCGCTGATGCAGGCTTGTGAAAACGGCGTTTGTAAAATAGCCCCAGATAAACGTTAAAGTATTTTTACTGGCAACCATTTAGTTTTGTAGCAACAGCACTCTAGACGTAAAGCATATGAAGTTTTCGTGGAAAAAAGGAGGCTATATCCAGAGCATCAAATTTTTCACGTAAGATAGCGTTATCTCTATCTGATCAGATCTTACTATGTGGTTCTTTATCATTTTCACTCAGTTGCTAGCTGTTATGACCAGCGTTCTTCTCTGCTGGTCTGTAAAGCCAAAAACTACGTCTGCTAAAATCGCGCTGATAGCTGCTGTCTTTACTGTTAATAATGTGGCTCTCATTTATGGTTTGACTGAGTTTTGGGGTGAGCGCTTTCATGTCTATCTGGTCGTTAGTATTTTGCAGGGGTTTATGCTTTATGCTGGTGTGATAACCGCTACGGTGGCGCTACTCATTTATCGACTCTTTAAACGAAAATCTCGTCCAATACTCTTGCGCGCCTTTGCCGTCACGACTTATGTCGCCATTGTTAGCTTAGCGGTATTTAATGCTTACTCGCCCGTTGTACATCGTTTGATAGTTACGATTGATAAGCCGCTGGCTAAACCAATTGATATCGCGCTTGTCTCTGATACGCATCTGGGTAGATGGTTTGGCAATCGACAGATAAAGAAAATGGTAAACTTTATCGATGCGCAACATCCCGATGTCGTGGTTATCGCTGGTGATATTATGAATGATAATACCATTGCTTACGATAATACGAATATGCATGAGCAGCTATCAAAGCTAAAGGCACCGCTTGGCGTCTACGCGACTTTGGGCAATCACGATTATTTCGGTTATGACCAGCAGATCACACAGGCGGTGGAAGAGGCTGGCATCAAAGCGCTTGATAATGAGAGTGTACTATTAAATGACTCGGTATGGCTGGTGGGGCGCTCAGATGATATTGATCGTACCAGACTGTCAGCCGAGGAATTATTGACGCAAGTAGAGACAGACAAACCGGTGATATTTTTGGAACATCGTCCTAGCGCGATGGATGAGGTCAGCGCCCTGCCAGTCGATTTGCATCTGTCTGGGCATACCCATGGCGGGCAGATATTCCCGTTAACGATATTGATGGATTGGTTGACACCGCTAAACTATGGCAGCAAAAAAATAGCTGATACGCAGTTTTTGGTGACCTCTGGTTATGGCATCGGTCCCGTACCATTTAGACTGGGTACGCGTTCTGAGATTTGGATAATTACGTTGCAGTCTGGTGTATGAGCCATTTAAATAAATAGTGTTACCCCTATGATAAAGCCTCTACCATATCTAAATGGCAGAGGCTTTTATTTGCTGTTAGGCTGGCTAATAGCTACTTTCCTTGTCTAATTAGCTAAAAACATACTGCATTGACGCCATCATACTCAGGGATTCTTTATGCGCTACGCATTTTTCATTACCATTTTTGCGCTATTGCAGCTCTTTAGTGTCGGCGCAGCTCTAAGCGTGCAATGGTGGTTACAGCCTTGGCAGACAGCAGGTTTGCAAACTTCGGTATGGGTTATCATATTCATTATTACCAACGGTTTGCTGCTACTCAGTGTCAATAGAGCATTTGCCAATAGCTATCGCTGGATCAGTGGTTGGATGTTGGCCATGCACTTTATGCTATTGACGGCTTTAGTTACCAGCCTATTTTATGGTGGATATTGGTTAACCACATCGCTAACAGGTGATGTACTCGCTACACCGACTACCATCGATTTTGGGTTGCGCATATTGGCATTGGCAGTGTTTATCGGGTTGTTTGTTTATGCCCTATACAGTGCTTATGCGCCTGTGGTACGTGAGTTATCTATTGATATTGATAAGCCTTTGGCCAAGCCGCTACGTATTGCGGTCGCTAGCGATTTGCATATCGGGAGATTGTTTGGGATTGGCGCAATAGATAGGCTGCATCGTCTTATTGTGCAGCATAAAGCAGACATATTGCTGATGCCGGGCGATATCATGGATGACAATACACAGGCATTTACCAAATATAAAATGGCAGAAAACTTGGCTGAGTTATGCAAAAGCTTGCCTTATGGGGTCTATGCGACTTTAGGCAATCATGATTTATACGGGCACGAGCAGCCGATTGTCCAAGCGTTGCGTGCTGCTGGCGTGCAGTTGTTAAATGACGAAGTCATACGCCTCACGCACCAAGGGCAAGCGCTTTGGCTGATGGGACGCTTCGACAATCATAAGCGTCAGCGCGTCCCGACGACTGATCTATTGGCGCAGGTCAATAGCGCTGAGCCGCTGATATTGTTAGACCACAGACCAAGTGATATTGCTGAGCACAGTCAAATGCCGATTGATTTGCAGCTCTCTGGGCATACCCATAACGGTCAGATATTCCCCGCCAACTTCATTGTCAGTGCCATCAACCGCTTGGGCTATGGCTATGAGGTCATCAATGACAGTCACTTTGTGGTGTCATCTGGTTACGGCTTTTGGGGCATTCCGTTTCGACTGGGCTCGCGCTCAGAGATTTGGCTCATCACCCTCACTGGTCAGTAGGTTTTGCACAAAACAAGCAAACGACTTGATAATATAGCTTGTCTGATTGCCAAGACCCTGATGGACACTCATCAAGTTAATAAAACCATGCGGTGCGCCTAGTACTGTATAGGTTTCTACCTTAACGCCTTCTTTTTGCAAAAGCTCGGCATAAGCCAGTCCTTCATCTCGCAAGATATCTAATTCCGCAACGACGACATAGCTTGGACACAGGTGTGAGTTGTCACCCTGCATGACTGATATAAGAGGATGGGACTGCGTTAAACCACTGTGCTGAGTGTAGGCAGTATTAAAGACATTTGCATCGTTGTGATCGAGCAGCAAGCCTTCACCATAAAGCTCCCAGCTCGGATATTCAGCCTCATAATCAGTGACAGGGTATAGCGGCAATTGTGCTAAAGGTCGCGGCAAATCAGCCAGTGATTTTTTAAAGGTGTCATTGGCTTTTTTATCAGTCTCAGCAGTTTGATTATTATCTTGCCATAGTGCATCGATAGGCTTGATAACCTGCTGCGCCACCAGTGCTGCCAAGCAACCACCTGCACTATCCCCAGACAATACGATGCGCGATGGCAATGCACCAAGTGACTGAGAATGTTCAGCCAGCCAAGCATACGCTGCTAGACAATCTTTAAGAGCTGTTGGCGCTGGATATTCAGGAGCCATGCGATAGTCGACACTCACGACTGCCCAGCCAGTTTGGGCACAGACCGTATGACAAAACTCATGATGCGTGTCGATATCGCCAATACAAAACCCGCCGCCATGAAAAAACAGCATGGCGACTTCATCCGTACTTTTTCCCTCGTTATTCTGCTTCGACTGCTGGTAGCAGCGCACGGTCATATCACCACCATCCGCATTGGCAATGGTCTTATCTTGCCAGCTGACGGCATTCTCTGAATTTCCTGAGGCCTCCGCATTTTGTTGCCAAACGCTAGGTGCTTGCAACGACACCGCATCTGTACCAAATTTCTGCCGTAGGTTGGGTAGCTTATCCAGTGCTAACGGGCGCTTGAGCTTATTACTGACCGCAAGTATCAGGCGCAGATGGGCGTCAGCAAGGGGATATTGCTCCGCTGTAGACGCTTTTAATTGGTGATTAACTCGTTCGAGTAGTGGCGTTGGCAGATTATCCAACCCTTTTAGCGTATGGTGCAAAACATGATGCTGGTGCACATTTTTAGCGGCTGTCTTTTTTACGGTCTTAAGCGTTTTTGTCAATAAAGCATTGAGCGATGGCACTGGTAAAATAGGCATAAACCCTCTCTTGTAATCGATGTTTAAACAAAATTAGTCGGCTTTATAAGTAAACGATTAATATAGCAGCTAATCATAAGATTTATACTAGGGTCTGTTGAACATTCAAATATTAGGACTGCTGATCGCTAAAATCGCACCAAAACTTTTATCAAATCAGGAGTGAACCGACGATAATGTCGAGACCTTAGCTAGGTTTGCAACAACGTTTGGGGCGATTTTAGCATCAGCCTTTCGGGGCAGGACTATTTTTTGCCAATACATGGCGAAATTGTCTAACCTAGAGTGACTAGGCGTCAAAAATTTCACTGCGTATTGTCTAAAAAATAGCCACTGCCAGTACCACATTTGAATGTTCAACAGACCCTACATTCAAATCTATCTTAAAAGCTCGTCACCATAAAGTTAAGCATGGCTCGATGACAAAAATATAATCATGTCTCCCCGTTATTTATCGCAGCATTTATTGCGTTATTGACAATAATCCTTATGCTCTGCAATGATTTATCTGGCTAAAGCGAAAAATTCCTCATACTAGGCTTGAAATTTATGGTCATCACCTTTATCAAGCAGCTATTGAAGCGCATTTAAAAAAGAATGAACAAAAACAGTTAGGCCATTAATAAAAGCACAATGATCAGCCCTTGGTCGGTTTGTTGTGCCTTAAAACCAACCATTATATTTATATTAATAATCCTAAGGAGCTACCATGAGCGAGCAGAATACGACCCAAGAATCTCTTGAGCAAAATGTGTCACATGACAATATTGACCATGATGAGAGCATTTTAGAAGAAACCTTGAAAGAGTTTGATCCACAGAATAACTCAGGTGAAGAGATGACGATCGAAAATGACATCAATCTTGACACTTTTAAAGCCCGTATCGCTGAGCTAGAAGGCGAAGTGAAGCAAGCTAAAGAAGGCACCGCACGTGCCAATGCTGAAGCTTATAACGCGCAAAAACGTATGGAACAAGAAGCGGATAAAAGCAAAAAATTCGCCCTACAGAAATTTGCTAAAGAGCTATTGGACATCGTTGATAATTTAGAGCGTGCCATGGAAAACGCTGATGCCAATGACCCAGTCGCTGAAGGCGTTCAATTAACGCACAAAGCGCTATTAGCACTACTAACCAAAAATGGCGTAGAAGTTGTTGAACCTCAAGGTGAGAAATTCAACGCTGACTTTCATGAAGCGGTAGGCATTGATCCAGACGCCGAAGCAGATACCGTCGGTACGGTACTACAAAAAGGCTATAGCTTGAATGGTCGTCTGTTGCGCCCAGCGATGGTTCGTGTCGGTCAATAATATTTGAGCCGATATCGTCTGAAGCAGTAACGCTTTAAGTCATCGGTTTATTATATAAGTAGTGAACAATCAGTTTTTAACTGTGCTAAACCTCATTATTAGTAAGGGTTTTCACAAAAAGTCACACAAAAGACAGTTTTTGCGTGGCTTTTGACTTGAAAAAATTAATAAGCAAACCGATATATAGCAACAAGTGACCAACTATGGTCTGAACATATAAGTATTTATATTTAAAACAAATTAGGAGCATTTGATTATGGGTAAAGTAATTGGTATTGATTTAGGTACAACGAACTCATGTGTAGCAGTAATGGAAGGTGACAAAGTTAAAGTCATCGAAAATGCTGAAGGTACACGTACCACACCATCGATCGTCGCTTATAAAGACGACGAAATTTTGGTTGGTCAGTCAGCCAAGCGTCAAGCGGTAACGAACCCAAACAACACCTTGTTTGCGATTAAGCGTCTGATCGGTCGTCGTTTTGATGACAAAGTCGTGCAAAAAGACATCGGCATGGTGCCTTACAAAATCGCTAAAGCAGATAACGGCGATGCATGGGTAGAAGTCAACGGTAAAAAATTAGCACCACCACAGGTTTCTGCTGAAATCTTGAAAAAAATGAAAAAAACAGCAGAAGATTATCTTGGTGAAAGCGTGACTGAAGCAGTTGTAACCGTACCTGCTTACTTCAATGACTCACAGCGTCAAGCCACTAAAGATGCGGGTAAAATCGCTGGTCTTGATGTAAAACGTATCATCAACGAGCCAACCGCTGCTGCACTTGCCTATGGCATGGACAAAAAGCAAGGCGATAGCACTGTTGCTGTATATGACTTGGGTGGTGGTACTTTTGACGTATCAATCATCGAAATCGCTGACGTTGATGGCGAGCAGCAGTTCGAAGTACTAGCAACCAATGGCGATACATTCCTTGGTGGTGAAGACTTTGACTCAGCATTGATTGACTTCTTAGTAGACGAGTTCAAAAAAGACCAAGACGTCAACCTAAAAGGTGACTCATTGGCAATGCAGCGTCTAAAAGAAGCGGCAGAAAAAGCGAAAATTGAATTATCAAGTGCCCAAAGCACCGAAGTAAACTTGCCGTATATCACTGCCGATAGCAATGGTCCTAAGCATTTGGTTGTTACTATCAGCCGCTCAAAACTAGAGAGCTTAACGGAAGCGCTAGTACAACGTACCATGGGCCCTTGTAAGATTGCCCTTGAAGATGCTGGCATAAAAATCGGCGACATCGATGATGTTATCCTAGTTGGTGGTCAGACTCGTATGCCACTGGTACAGCAAAAAGTACAAGAATTCTTCGGTCAAGAGCCACGTAAAGATGTGAACCCTGACGAAGCAGTAGCAGCTGGTGCAGCCATTCAAGGCGCGGTATTGTCGGGTGAAAAAACGGACGTATTGCTACTGGATGTGACGCCATTGACCCTTGGTATCGAAACGATGGGCGGTGTCATGACGCCAGTTATCGAGAAAAACACCATGATTCCTACTAAGAAATCACAGGTATTCTCAACCGCTGAAGACAACCAGCCAGCTGTAACGATTCAGGTATATCAAGGTGAGCGCAAAATCGCTAACCAAAATAAACAGCTTGGTCGTTTTGATTTGACGGACATTCCACCAGCACCACGTGGTCTACCACAAATTGAAGTGTCTTTTGACATCAACGCTGACGGTATCATGAACATCTCAGCAACGGATAAAGGTACTGGTAAAGCGCAAAGTATCCAGATCAAAGCGGATTCTGGCTTGTCGGACGAAGAAGTTGAACAAATGGTTCGTGATGCAGAAGCCAATGCTGCTGAAGATGAGAAATTCGCTAACCTAGCGCAAGTACGCAACGAAGCAGATGGTCGCATCCATGCCGTACAAAAAGCGCTGAAAGAAGCCGCAGATAAAGTGACTGATGAAGAAAAATCAACAGTAGAAACGGCTATCACTGAGCTTGAAACAGCGGCTAAAGAAGATGACCATGATGACATCAAAGCCAAGCTTGAAGCATTAGACAATGCTTTCTTACCAATCAGCCAAAAAATCTACGCTGATGCAGGTGCTGGCGCTGAAGGTATGGATCCAAGCCAATTCCAAGAAGGTGCGGATGCTGCTGGTGACAACCAAGCTGATGACGACGTGGTTGATGCTGAGTTTACTGAAGTAGACGAAGATAAGAAGTAGCACCAAATCCAAAAATGCGATTAGCTGCGTCAAACTCGCTTAGTCTACTCAATGTAGTACTTACGCTTGTTTTCCTTGCTACTCAAGTTTTTGAAAATGGTAGAATCGATACAAATCGATAAGCAGTTAAATTAAAAAACGCATCCTTCGGGGTGCGTTTTTTTATGGCTATAATTTCTGTTAGTAGGGTCTGTTGAACATTCAAATATCCGCAATACCGTCGCGTTTTTAGGATATTTTGACTATAGGGCTGATTTAGGGTTTGAACGCACTCACGGTCAGTACTTCATACGTCAAATTAACGCAAGACTGGCCATCTTCGTTTTGTGCAGAAAAATGCTGCCAATAATCTGACTCAAATTGTTGTAAACGCGTTTTCGTCCATCTGAAAGGTGGCGTGTTCCTTGACGATACTTGCGTTTGACTGGTTGAGACGCCCGTCAGTTTCATATGCTTCAACACAGCATAAGGGCTGATAAATGGTAAGTCGAAACGCTCAATTGAAAGCTCGATATGCTCAAAATCAGCATCAACTAATGCTGACTGCCACTCAGTGATATCTGGGTAATCAAGGCCTTGACCAGTTAGCGCTTTAATTTGCAAAAAATTATTGGGCGTAAAGGTGCTGAAGAGTAGTTGACCTCCAGGCTGTAGACGGTGTGCTGATTGCGTGACAAAACTCAACGGATTATCAAACCACTGCACTGCATTGGCACTGACTATCAAGCTGTGTATTCCTTCCAAGTCCATGGTTTCAGCATCGCCAATCGCGATGTCAGCCGTTGGTAAAATTGATTGCAAGGTAGCCGCTTGTTCAGCGCACAATTCATTGATCAGCCAATGCTGGCTTTGTATACGCTCAGCCAGTAGTCGTGTCATTTGACCTGTGCCCGCACCGACTTCTAATACACTGCTTTGTTTGGTATGAGCAATATTTTCTAGTAAATACTGACAGACTGTCTGCTGAATACTGGCATGCTGGTCATAGTCGCTGGCACTGGCAAAATGGCGAGCGATGGTTTGTTTTCTAGCGCTAAAACTATCAGGTGTAACGAGTATTTCCATAGATCTTATTACATCCAATTGAGCCAATTATCAATCGATATAGTCATTCCACTATAAAAATATTACTGCGTTAACCTCGCTTGAAGTATTAAATATACATCTACGTTCGGTTGCCTTGTACTACTTTTAAATTGAATCGACTATAGTAGGACCATTGTCCTTGCTAGATAGTGGAATTATAACTGTTGTATTAGCCGTTCGCAGTCTTCGTTGGTTAGTTTGGCATTCATGACCAAGCGAATACGCGCGGTGTTCGCAGGAACGGTGGGTGGTCTGATGGGCAGCGCGTAAAATCCTGCGGCTTGTAACTGTTTTGCTTTAGCAAGCGCACACGCATTGTCGCCCAATATATAGGGGATAATAGGTGAATCATAGCTTATATTTTGAGCAGTTGGCGATGCGCGATGTTGTTGGTCGATGGCTCGACTAAGCTTGATAGAGATCTGCGCCAAATGTGTGCGTTGGTGGGTCAAGTTTGGCATTTTTGCTAAAATAAATCGGGTCCATGCGTGATTGATCGGTGGCAATGCAGTACTAAAAATCAGCGGACGCATGGCATTGATCAGCCATTGTTTAACGACCTCATCACACATGATATAAGCGCCAACTGACGCAAACGCTTTACCAAACGTCCCCACCAAATAATCAATATCTGCTAACGTGTGTGTTTCTTCCGCGAGCCCCAAGCCAGTGTCACCTAACACACCAATGGCATGAGCTTCGTCAACATATAGCTCAATGCGAGCATCTTTGGCTTTTAATTGTACCAATTGAAGCAAGTCAGCACGGTCACCATCCATACTAAAAACACTCTCAGTGACAATAATAATGCGCTCAACCGTTTCATCTGCTTGTTCAATAAATCTGGCTAAATGCTCGTAATCATTGTGACGGTAACGACGATAGGTGACCAGTTTGCTTTGGCTCAGCCGCATCCCATCGATAATACTGGCATGTACCAGCTTGTCAGCTAAAATAAGTGTCTTAACTGGCAAAGATGTTAATGCTGGCAATATACCAAGATTGGCATGATAGCCGCTGTTTAATACCAGCACAGATTTTGAGGTAGATAGGCCTTGTTTACCTACGGCAGTTTGATACCACTCTTGCAACTCAGACTCTAGAGCTTGCAACTGGGTATCGTTGCCAGTGAGTAACCGCGAGGAAGTAGCACTCATCTTTGGTCGTTGCGCCACTGGTAACCGATCTATTTGCTTGAGAAACTCGCCTTGTAATTCCGTATCGCTACCCAAGCCTAAATAGTCGTTACTGGCGATATTCAGCAGTGTCTTACCTTGGCTCACCACATAACGTCCTTGATGTTCTAAGCTTGGTAAACTGCGGTATTGCTGCTGAGACTTCATATGCGTCAATGATTCTTGCAGTTGCACCACGATAGAACTTGTCATATTGATGTCTTCCTTTATCTTATTTTTGACTTTTTAACATTCATTGACTGCCTGATAAGTAGGAAGTATTGCACAAATCGGCTACTTGTAACAAAAAATTTCATATCTCGACCTTTGTAACCCATAGGCTGACAAACGCTTGCAAATCTTAACTCTGATGCCATCAAACACAGACAGACTGTATGAAATACTTTGTTACTATATATTCATCGTTAGCAAGCAGGGCGATGAGGCTTAGAAAGCCATTAAGAATAACTTGCTTGCCCATATAAGTTAAAGGAGCTAATAATGAAAACTCTACAAAAAACTCTATTTGCACTAGCAGCTGGTTCTTTACTAACGGTCAGTGCACAAGCAGCCGTCTCTTATGGTAACGGTTATACCGGTCAGCCATACGTTGGTGTTAAAGTCGGTCAATTCGATCTAGACGTCGATAATGCTGATGATCCAACGGCCTATGGTGTATACGGTGGCTATAACTTCGATCCTAACTTCGGTGTTGAAGCAGAATATGTCGGTTCAGATGATGCTGATTACAGAAACGGTGATCTCGATGCCAAGACTTATGGCGCTTACGGTACTTACCGTTATGCTTTCCCAAACACGGGACTATACGCTAAAGGCAAACTTGGTGTCGCCAAAACTGAAGTAGAAGGTGACTATACTGTTGGTCCAGTTAGAGTGTCAAACTCTACTAGTGACACAGGTATCGCTGGTGGTGTCGGTCTTGGATATTCAGTAAACCCTGACTTCGGTGTTGAGGCTGAATACTCAATGATGGACAGTGATGTCGATGCTAAGTTGCTAACCGTTGGTGCACATCTTAAGTTCTAAATCTCAGATAGCTTCATGATAAAAGCAAGAAATGGTCAGTCTACTGGTCGTTTCTTACCCCAATAATTCATATAAAAGCAATTAAAAAAAGACGATATTAGGAGAACACAATGAAAATTCTACAAAAAACATTACTTGCACTAGCCGCTGGTTCTTTAGTAAGCATGGGTGCACAAGCCGCTGTTTCTTATGGCAACGGTTATACTGGACAGCCGTATATCGGTGCTAAAGTCGGTCAGTTTGACGTAGACGTAGACGGCGCTGATGATCCAACCGCTTATGGTGTATACGGTGGCTATAATTTCGATCCTAACTTCGGTGTCGAAGCAGAATATGTCGGCTCAGACGATGCGGATTATCGAGGCGGTGATATCGATGCTAAGAGCTATGGCGCATACGGTACTTACCGTTACCAGTTCCCAAATACTGGCTTATACGCTAAAGGCAAACTAGGGGTCGCTAAAACTGAGATAGAAGGTGACTTCACCCGCAATATCGGCAACACTGAAGTCAGAACTGAGACTTATTCAGAAAGTGATACGAGTCTTGCTGGTGGTGTAGGCCTTGGTTATTCAGTGAATCCTAATTTCAGCGTCGAAGCTGAATATGACAAGCTAGGTAGCGATGCTGATCTTATGACGGTTGGTGCACAGCTAAAATTCTAAATGATTGCTAGTTAATTATAGAATAAGAAACGATCGCTTCGGCGGTCGTTTTTTTTGTACGAAAAAAGCTACGGTTAAAGTCATTAAAAAAGAATGCATTAAAAATAATCTTCTGCTAGAATCTCGAATTCAACAATAGTTTAGCTAACTTATGTGCTCTGCTATGTCCATTCAGGCTACATTTTAGTTTTATTTAATAGGAAGACAGATGAATACTTTACAAAAAGCTTTGATCGCATTATCAGTTGGTTCTCTAATGAGTATTAGTGCGCAAGCAGCAGTTAACTACGCTGGGCAGCCATACGTTGGTATTAAGGCTGGTAAATTTTTAGTAGATACTGACGATTTAGACGATCCCACTGCTTATGGTATTTATGCTGGTTATAATTTTGATCCTAACTTTGGTGCTGAAGTTGAGTATGTAGGCTCTAGTGATACTGACATTGAGACAGGTACTAGTGCTATTAAAGCTGAGTATGACCTTAAAACTTATGGTGCCTATGGTACCTACCGTTATCAATTCCCTAATACGGGTCTATACGCCAAAGGCAAACTAGGTTTTGCTAAAGCTGAGATTAATGTTTCTGCTAGTACTTCAGGATATTCTGATAGCGATAGTGATAGTGACAGCGGTGTCGCTGGTGGTATTGGTTTAGGTTATAACGTCAATCCTAACATGAGTATTGAAGCTGAATATGATTATGTTGCTGAAGACACTACCTTATTAACTGTTGGTGCACATTATAAGTTCTAATATGAATTTATAACTTTAACTTTGATATTTTTAAAGTTGAATCAGTTAAATAAAAAAACGATCACGGATGTGGTCGTTTTTTTTGGTTGAGGCATTTACAAATACTCATTAGGCTTTTGCCTCCACTCGGCAAAGTCAGCAGTATATTAATGATTTTTAAGACATTATTAATCTAAAAATGTGCTACATTGAAAGCTAGAATGACAAAGACAGGGAATATATCAATGATTGAGATGCTCTGGATGATTGAACCGTGGCATTGGCTGGTATTAGGCTTTGTGCTACTGATTGTCGAGATGTTTGTTCCGACGTTTGCCAGCCTTTGGTTTGGTGCTGCTGCTATTATCGTCGCGGCACTGTCGTGGCTATTACCTATCTCGCTCGCCATCCAAATTGTTATTTGGCTGGTACTTTCTGCGGTGTTTCTATTGGCATGGTTTAAGTTTATTAAGCCTCTGTCAGTGGATCGTACCAAGGCAGGGCTAGGCGGCAGCGTCATTATCGGTGAGACTGGTATGATTATCGTACCACCGCAGCCTGAAAGAGCGGGCATGGTACGGTTTAGTGTGCCTATCGTGGGAGCGGCTGAATGGATGTGCCGCACGAAAGGGGAACAAGTGGCGGTCGGTGATCGGGTGATCGTGACCGATATCGTTGGTAATGAATTGGTCGTCAGTAGTATGAAATCGCAGGCAGCGATAAATAAAAGTGTGCAAATATAATAGGGGTGAAATATGGGAAGTTTCAATATCGTAATGGTGGTCTTGATCGCGCTGGTGGTGTTTACCGTATTTAAAGGTGTTCGGATCGTACCGCAGGGGTATAAGTGGGTCGTGCAGCGTCTTGGTAAATATAGCCAAACACTAGAACCAGGGCTAAACCTCATTATTCCTTATGTTGACGATGTGTCTTATAAAGTGACGACCAAAGACATCGTGCTCGATATTCCTTCTCAAGAAGTCATCACGAGAGATAACGTGGTTATTATAGCGAACGCTGTCGCTTATATTAATATCGTTCGTCCTGATAAGGCGGTATATGGTATCGAAGATTATGAATACGGTATTCGTAATCTGGTACAAACATCGCTACGTTCAATCATCGGTGAGATGGATCTGGATAGCGCATTATCTAGCCGCGACGAGATCAAGGCCAAACTCAAGCATGCCATCTCAGAAGATATTTCTGATTGGGGTATCACGCTAAAAACAGTAGAAATTCAAGATATCAACCCGTCAGCGACCATGCAGACAGCGATGGAAGAGCAGGCAGCTGCTGAACGTCAACGCCGTGCGACAGTGACGCGTGCTGATGGTCAAAAGCAAGCCGCTATCTTAGAGGCAGATGGGCGTTTGGAAGCCTCACGTCGCGATGCAGAGGCACAGGTGGTGCTTGCCAAAGGGTCAGAAGAGTCTATTCGCTTGATTACCAATGCCATGGGCACTGAAGAGATGCCGATTGTTTACTTGCTGGGTGAGCAGTATATCAAAGCGATTCGTGAGCTGGCTGAGTCTGATAACGCAAAAATGGTGGTATTACCTGCTGATATCCTCAGTACAGTGAAAGGTATGGTGGGTGATAAATTGAAGGTTTAAGCAATGATGCTTTGATTACATGTACTTTGATTACATGTTCTTTGATCACATAGCTACAACTTATAAAAATAGCCAGTGAGTATGCGAAGCACTGGCTATTTTTTTGACTTAAATTTGATCATACTATTTTTGCTGGTTTTTCAAGCGCGAAAAATGAAACATAAAACACCTTTTCTCAAATAATAAAAATACTGATACAAGGAAAAAAACAATGAACAAGCAAAATCCAAATATTGAAATAATCTCAATAGAGAATTTCCCTCAAGGCAGCCCATTACCTTATACCGTGCTTGATGCGACACATATTAATGCCGCCTATCCTGAGCAAAAATTAGAGATTCGTGGTGGTGGCTACGGCTCAGACGCAGCGGCACATCCAATTAATGCCAATCAGTTTTATGTACTTACTGATCGAGGTCCCAATGCTGATTTTGATGGGATTGGGGGTAAAGGTAAGCAGTTTTTAGTGCCGAGTTATACACCGTCAATCGGGCTATTTGAGTTACATGAGGACGGCAAAATTATCAAGGTAAAAGAGATAGTGCTAAAAGACAGCAATGGCAATCCTATCTCTGGGCTACCGAATCCAAAAGCATTGGGCGGGACCAATGAAGTGCCCTATGATATCGATGGTCAGCCGATGACCGTAAACCCTAACCTGCCTTTTGATAAAGTGACGAATCCTATCAAGACTGATATCAATGGTTTAGACCCCGAAGGACTCGCTGCACTTACAGACGGAAGTTTTTGGATTAGTGATGAGTATGGTCCACAGCTCGTCCACTATGACGCGGATGGGTTAGAGATTGAGCGTATCAACCCATTTGCTAGTGATGAGCGTAACAATGTGATGATTGATGGCACGCCAATTTTATTGCCGATGGAGTTTACCAAGCGCCGCGCCAATCGTGGCATGGAAGCATTAACGATTACGCCAAATCAAACCACGCTGGTAGGCATTATAGAATCGTCAATGGACAATCCTGATAAATCAGGGCGCGGTTCTAGCGTGACACGGGTTATTACGATTAACCTAAAATCTGGCCAGATCGCTCAATACGTATATCGTCTTGATGTAGCGGAGCATGTGGTGTCAGGGTTAGTCGCGCTCAGCGATCATGAATTTTATCTCATTGAACATGATCGCAAATTTCCACTCCAAGATGAGTCGGCAAAAAAATATATTTATAAAATTAACCTCTCTCAGGCAACAGACATAGAAACCATTATTACTGCCAACCACCTAAAGGCGATTAAACAAGATGAGCATGTTGGTTTAACCATCGAAGGAAAAACACTCGAGCAGCTTATTGCAGCTGATGAATATAACTGGCAGGTACTTAAAAATATCAATATTATGCCCGTTAAGAAAACCTTGGTCGTCGATGTACTTGCTACTCTAGATTATCCACATGACAAACTTGAAGGTCTGTGGCTACGCCAAGATGGCTCACTTGGGTTGCTAAACGATGATGACTTTTCTATCACAGATTCAGCGATGACAGATACGGACATAGTAGGGTGGGATAATAAAAAACCAAAAAGCACCGTTGAACACAAATATCTTGATAGAGAAAAAACCATCATAGATGCGAATAGGCTATACATCGTCATGCCTATTGAGTAGTGATAGGTGGCGGATGGTAAGTCGCCGCATTTATCATAAAAAAGACCTCAAGCGAGGTCTTTTTTATTGCTAATAATTAACTCAAAAGCCAGTCTATAGTCAGTAAAAAGTAATATCTATACATGATGCACTGCTGATATCAATTTTCCTTGCTTGCTGTGCCTGCGCAGACAGAGGCTACAAAAAACCGATATCAGCAATACCGTCGCGTCTTTAGGATATTTTGACTATAGTTAGATGACTTTAGAAAAGCGATTTTGATGCTTCTTTGCCAAGTACTCGTCAAATACCATGGCGACGTTGCGACCGAGTAGGCGACCTTTTGGTAAGACCCGAATCCCAGCGGCATCCATATCGATGAGCTTGTCATCTTGCATCTCGCCCAATTGCTGAATCTCATCAATGAAGTAAGTAATGGCGTCGACACCGAATTTCTGATTCACATCTTTAAAGTCGATATAGTCGTGACAGAGTAGCTTCATAATCACATATTCACGTAAGCGATCTTTAATCGACGTTTTAATCACTTTTACCGCTGGCATGATAGTAGGGTTGTTTTTC
This sequence comes from Psychrobacter sp. Pi2-51, assembly GCF_904846665.1. Lineage (NCBI taxonomy): Bacteria > Pseudomonadati > Pseudomonadota > Gammaproteobacteria > Moraxellales > Moraxellaceae > Psychrobacter > Psychrobacter sp. Pi2-51. The sequence goes on along the minus strand of NZ_CAJHBP010000012.1, from coordinate 41,930 downwards.
GACGCAGCGATATTGGCCTGATACGCTTGTAAATCAGTATCATTCTGCAAAATATAACGGGTATTGGCATTGGCAATTTGACTGATAGAGGAGACACCAAAGCCTAGCAAGTCGCAGTCACCCATAATGGTGTAACCTTGGAAATTACGATGCAGTTTGCCCTCGCGCTGCGCCACCGCTAGCTCGTCATCAGGCTTGGCAAAGTGATCAATGCCAATGTATTGATAGCCAGCTTCGGTCAGTGTGTTGATGGTATTGCCGAGCATGGCAAGCTTAGCCGCTGGGTCTGGCAGGTCTGCTTCTTTTATTTGACGCTGGGCTTTAAAGCGTTCTGGCAAATGAGCGTAGTTAAATACCGACAGACGATCTGGTGACATCTCAATGATGCGGCGTACGGTTTTATCCAAGGTTGCAGGTGTTTGATGCGGCAGACCATAAATTAGGTCAATATTGATAGAGCGGAAACCAAGCTCGCGTGCCTCAGTGAGCACATTCTCGATCATTTCTGCTGAATGCACACGATTGACAGCGATTTGCACTGTTTCGTCCAAGTCTTGCACACCTAAGCTGACGCGGTTAAAACCAAGATTGCGTAGCGTTTTTAATGTCTCGTCACCCAGCTCACGGGGATCAATCTCAATAGAGTAGTCGCCTTCACCTTCGGGTAAAAATTCAAACTGGGTCTGCAAAAAATCCCACAGTTGACCCATCTCTTCATCACTCAAAAACGTCGGCGTGCCTCCACCTAAATGGAGCTGCTTAACGAGTGGCTTGCTGCTGCCATCGGGTGCGGCCAACAAGCGCCGCTTGTGGCTAATTTCAGTGATTAAGTACTGCAAATAATCGCCTGAGTCGCTATTTTTTTTGGTGATGATTTTATTGCAGGCACAGTAATAGCAGAGATGGCGACAGAATGGAATGTGGAAATAGAGCGATAATGGCGCACGGGCTTCGCGATTTTGGAGAATTTTTGTTTCAATGCCATCAGCGATTGGTGAGAACTCTAATGCCGTTGGATAAGAGGTATAGCGTGGCCCTGAACGATTGTATTTATTGATAATCGATTCATCAAATGTAGGTAGCTGCTTGGTCATAATACTGCCGCGCGTACTGGCGTAAGGGTTGTCCGGCTGCATGACAGGGCGTACCGTGGTAGGTTGCTCTCCTGCACGATTATAAGGCTGCTGGGTGTTTGTTTCAGAGTGTTCTGTCATGTGGCATTCCTTTTTGATGCTGTTTGCGCCTATTAAAGCAACCTCATACACTAGTGATAATCGATAACGTATCAGCGTCTTTTAGCGATAGTAGTGACTTGGTTTGTAAAGGATAGTATAGCAAGTCCTTGCTTATAATAGGGTGATTGGTAAGTTCTCTTAGCCTATGGATTTACTTTGTTTTAAAAATAGAAAAACCCCCAGAGTCTATCTGAGGGCTTTTGCTTATATTAAAATAACGAAGAATTTTATTCTCTTAACTCAATTTTAGCACCAACTGCTTGTTTAGATACTTCACCAGCACTAAAAGGCAGACGTATCCAGTCTTTGTCTGCATAACGACGGGTTTGATCACGATGGAAAGGACGTGTGGTATCACCAGCTTGCGAGAAAGCTAACAGCGCTTCCACTACCGGACCTTTGCTATCAAACGTTACCGATTGCATATAAGTTGGACCATTGGTAATTGGACCATAAGTGCCATCGCTGTTTTGACTTGAGCTGGCAACGTTGAAGATGCCTTCACCACCGAAGCCACCATGCATAGGAATTTTCTCACCGTTTCTGTCCGCATCAATAACGAATTGTAAGCTACCTAACGGTGCGTCAAGCGCAATATTTTTACTATTGTAATAGCTAATAGAGTCGCCCAAAGCTTTACGTGTTTTATCATTGATGATTAAATCACGAGGTGTATTAACAGGGTCAGCCTTATCGAATGGAACACTAAATCCTGCATAACTACTAAACCCAAAATTGGTCCAGAATTTTCTAAAGACATGAGCACCTTTACTATCAAGATTATTACGACGATCCCAGTTACTCAAGACAGTACAAGCTTGAGTGGCATCGATAGTCCCACCGTCAGTCAAAGGTAATGTCGGATTAGCTTGGCAATCTGCCAAAACATCATCAAGCACTAATTCAGCACCATAACTGCGATTTCCGTAGACGACTTGTTGCATATTATCAAGATTAAAGGTATTTCCGCCTAAACCATCTTTATTGCTTAATCGATCAAATATTTGAGTAAAGGCCATACGAGTACGTGGAGATAATGGCGCGGCATCTTCAGAAAGCGGTAACAACCCACGTCTCAATAACGGTGAAAAACCTGTCAACGGCTGTTCTGCATTACTAAACCAATAAGAGTCATTCGAGTTTAGAGCGTAGTCATCACGAATTAAGAATGGTAAGTTTGAACCGCCAAAAATACCTGCTTGTGGTGAATCAGCATCATTGCCCCATTCACAGGCAGCTTTACTGCCATCTAGTGCGGGCAAGTCAGATGCAATCAGAGCATTCAGGAAAATCCCCGCATTAGTACCACAACTTTCCAGCTTTTCTCTAGTGACATTAGGCACGGTCGAGATATCAGCATAGAGCGCCTTGCCATTACGATCGGTGGCGATGGTATTAACAAAGCCTAGGCCTAAAGTAGTCTGCATTCTATCGACGAGATCCTCAACGCTAGTGGCCATGTTCATACTGCGCCACTGATTAAGTGCTCTTGGATTTTCAGAGGCAGCATCACGAATCGTATAAGCCAGATTGTTCGCACCCCACGTTGGCAAACGACCATCGAGCAAGTTAGCTGCGAGCATAGGCCCATATTGAGACAAATAGATAGGTTGAACCAACGTTTGATTGTCTGGCAATTGAACCGTCACATCGACTTTTTCGATATCACGTTCCTCAACCACACCCGCGCTATTTGTGTATTTGTATTTCAAAGGGTTGCCATCTACTAGATTAAGCTGGTAAAGCGTAAAGCGTTTGGCAGTTGATACGGTATGACTCCAAGCCACGTCTTTATTAAAGCCAATATTGATAAAAGGTTGACCTTGTTGGGCGGCGCCCATCACGTCAAGCTCACCTGGTATCGTTGTATGAAACTCATAAAAACGCTGGACACCGTTCCATGGCTCATGTGGGTTACCATATAGGACACCACTATCTGTCCCTGTCACCTCACTACCAAAGGCATAAGCGTTACTACCGCCATTCAGTACATTGATAGTCGTCATGTCAAACTCTTCATCTGACTCTACTGTAGGTTCGACGCTACTCATTCTAGAGCTACCTTGAATGCCAGTAGTTGTAGGAGGAGCTGCCGCTACGATACGGCTGACAAAGTTAGAGAGCCCACCGCGTAGATTGGCTTTACCATAAACTGTCAGTAGGTCATCAATAGTAATCTCTCGAACCCACTCAGCGTTAGCACAAGCAGGATCAATATTCGCCACACCTTTATCTCGCAGATAACGGCTAAAGCCTGCTGCATAGCCTGTGACTGCATCGATAGTTTCAGGATCTTGAGCCGCTAAGAATTCAGCTTTTCTCTCTGGAGAGTTGTACCAAGTATAAAATACATCGCTATCAACATTACCTTCATCGCCTAGATACAGCATGCTCTGACCGCTAGCGACCACAACTTCTTTGGCCAGCGAGCAGAAGTTATCTTCAGCAAAAGCATAGCCGACACCATAGCCCAGCCCTTTATAATCCTTTGCGGTAATATGAGGTATACCAAACTCGGTACGTTGAATGTCAGCTTCATACGTCGATGCAGGGGTAGGGGTATCAGTATCGTCATCGTTAAAGCTATTATCACTATCAGAACAGCCGAATAATGCTAAAGAAACAGCCATTGTGAGTAGGGTGAGCGTGGGCACTCGCCGATTTTTAATCAATATATTCATTGTATTTACCATCCATGGTTAATTTTTACGATTTAAAGCACTGATAATCCTTTTATCTGTCGTGCTCTAAATAGTCAATAAATTGCTATTGTTGCTTTCAGTGTACAAACACTCACCAATCATATACCTAAAAGAAATAACTTTACCAGTAATTTAATAAAATTATTTTTCTTATAAAAATAAAAGTTAGGAGCGCTTTTTATTCTTTGAAATCATAGCTCGGCATTCAAAAAATCAATAGATAATGGTTCGTTAAAACGTTAAGAAAGGGCGGTTTGACAGTAGCCAAACCATTTTTATTATAAAATACACGACATTTGCGCACTGATACATAATACTTTATGATCAAAAGCTCCCTTTATTAGGAAACGCTGATGTCGTTTGCTCAAGTCTATACCCGTTCAGTCGTCGGTTTGCACGCACCCAAGGTCATTATTGAGGTGCATTTATCGCAAGGCTTGCCAGCATTAACCATCGTTGGTCTACCAGAAGCTGCTGTGCGCGAGAGTAAAGATCGTGTGCGCTCAGCCATTCTGAATTCCGGCTTTCAGTTTCCCAATCGTCGCCTGACGATTAATTTAGCGCCAGCAGATTTGCCAAAAGATGGCGCGAGGCTGGATTTGCCCATTGCCATTGGCATCTTGGCAGCCAGCGATCAGTTGGATCCAGAAGTACTATCAGGGTTTGAGTTTATCGGTGAGTTAGCGCTCAATGGGAATTTACGGCAAGTAACGGGCAGCTTGGCAGTAGCACGAGCGATAAAGGCGGAAGTGTTGGCGTCCAAAGTCTTACAGACGGCAGATAATGATGAACTAGAATTGACGGAGCAGGATCAAGAGCCACAAACGCCGCAGTTAATTGTCCCGATCGATAATGGTGCGGAAGCTAGCCGTGTCGAGGGTGTAGAGATATTAGCGGCAGATAGTCTAAAAGCCGTTTGCGATCATTTGCAATCATTGACCAATCCAAATGCCACTTATGAGTGCTTAAAGATTGTACCGCCCGCTGCAATAGAAAAGCATACCGGTTATAAAGTGGACTTAGCTGATGTCAAAGGCCAACATCATGCTAGGCGTGCGCTAGAGATTGCCGCCGCTGGTGGTCATTCTCTGCTGTTTACAGGCCCTCCCGGTTCGGGTAAGACATTGATGGCCTCGAGGCTACCGACTATCTTGCCAGATTTGAGTGCTGAGGATGCGTTAGAAGTGGCCAGTACTTATTCAGTGGCAGACAGTGATTATGATTATGGGACAAGGCCATTTCGGCAAGTTCATCACACCATATCAGCGGTGGCTTTGGTCGGTGGTGGCTCACGTCCCAAACCGGGCGAGATTACCCTTGCCAATAAAGGCGTGTTATTCCTTGATGAATTGCCGGAGTTTGATCGTACCGTGTTAGAGGTACTGCGCCAACCATTAGAGGCGAAGCAAATTACCATTAGCCGTGCCAATTCACAGATGACCTTTCCAGCCAACTTTCAACTGGTGGCAGCCATGAATCCTTGTCCGTGTGGCTATGATGGTGACGGCTCGGCAAGGTGTCGTTGTCGTCCCGAGCAGATTAAGCGCTATCAAGATAAGCTGTCGGGCCCATTACTCGATCGCATTGATTTGCATATTACCGTGCCAGCACTGCCAATAGCCGACTTGCAAAATGCCCAAGCTGGTGAAACCTCCGAGCAAGTGCGGATTCGGGTCGCTGCCGCGCACAAGCATCAACTCAAGCGGCAAAAAAAGGTCAATAATGAGCTGAGCCCTAGCGAGATTGATAAATATATTCAGCTAGGAGAGGGCGAGCAGCAGTTATTGCAGCTGGCTCAGCAACGCCTGAATCTATCGGCACGCGGTTACCATCGAGTCTTGCGCGTTGCTCGTACCATTGCTGATTTGGCTGACAGTGTCGATATCACGAGTGCCCATGTGTCTGAGGCACTGAGCTATCGAAGTAAGTAGCTGGCGTGATGTTCAGTTATTTATCATTTACCCTTGTAAAAGATGATCAACCAAGGCAGCAAAGTCATCAAATGCTTTGGTAGGATTCAGTTCACGAATGTCTTGCCCGTAGTTGTAGCCATAAGACAGACCAAGGGTATCCATATTGGCGTTTTGTCCAGCTAAGATATCGTTTCTAGAATCACCAATCATGACAGCATGGGTAGGATTAATGTCTAACGCATTGCAGACATGCAGTAGCGGCGCAGGGTTTGGTTTCTTAACAGCTAGACTATCACCGCCCAGCACTTCGGCAAACAAGTCTTGCCAGCCAAATGACTGTAATATCTTCGGTACAAAGCGAATGGGCTTGTTAGTCACTAATGCCAGTATATAACCTGCATCTTTCAGCTTCTTTAGTCCGCTATCGACATCTGGGTAAGCGACGGTTTTGCTACCGCTGATATTGTTGTAAGCCTCAAAAAACACCTGCTCGGCATGATCAGCTTCCTCGGCCGTCAGCTCACCTTCTAAGACCTCTACCTGACCCACCAACGCGCGCTCGACCAGCATTCTGGAGCCATTGCCGACCCAATTACGTATGCTGTCAATAGGGTAGGTCTCTTTGCCAAGCGTGGTCAGCATCGCATTGGTCGCATCAGCCAAATCTGGCACGCTATCAATCAGTGTGCCATCAAAATCAAAAATCAAAAGTTGCTTATCCATTGTTCCTCACTATTGGAAGTCGTTATATTTATTATGTTTGGTATATCGTGCCATACCTTAGCACAGTAGTGTTTTGAGACCAGTCAATTTAGTGTTCTACTGTTCTTAATATCATAAACATCAGCAGTCACTCGATATCTTTGTAACGTTTACGATGCTCTTTCTTCATTTTTAGATAATCTTTATTCTCGCGGCAATCATCCCATTTTTGTTTAAAGATACGCGCTGACTCTGCTTTGATTGGGTCTTCCTCTTGCCGTGGTAACTCTGCGCGACCATGTGCGCCGCTTTGGCCTTTTTTATCATCGGGCACTGGCCCTTTGTACTTCTTGCCGCCTTTGTGATTGGCATAGCGACGCGCACGCGTATAGCCCATTTGAATAAATTTACGCGCCATATCGGCACCGACAAAGTCATCAGCTGCCAGATAATCTAAAAACATTTGATAAATAGCCTCGCTACTTTCAGTCGCAATATCAGGCGTGGCAAAGCGCCAGTGCGGCAGTATCTCAGACTTATAAGGCTCTACCAATAATACGCCTTGCTCACCGCGACCGACGCGATACAGCTCAGGCTGCGCCCGCAAGTCTAGGTTTTTATAATCCAAATCATAATCAAACTCTCTCATCGCTTATCCCTATTAGCATTTATCTGTCTTATTTATCATTAACATTGCTATCGAGTATACTGAGCACTGCCGTCTAAAAAACAGCACAGAAATGTTATGCAACCGTGACAGTAAGCGTTTAGCATAAGAAGCGTAGCGAACAGAATCAATCATTGGGCAGGTCTGAGTAGGTTAAGGTCATGACAGTTAATAAAAATATCCTAAATAAAATCAGCTTAGCTGGCGCGACTTTTGCGACGCCGTCAAAAAGTGCCTTTATGATATCAGCGCTGCTGCTGATAAGTGTGCTAAGCACTAATGCTGCTCATAGCGCATGGTTTGAGCGTTTGATTCCGCAAGGTGAAACCTATACGGTACGCGAGATAGATCGTGATTTGGCATTTGTCATTGATGGTTTTATCTATGATGCGCGTACGTCTTGTTTCTTAGCAGTGGGTGATCGGGTGGTGTTTTTTGAAGGCCGTCACGGTATTGATTACCGTGCGACCATTTATGACTTGGATTCACGCGAGCGTTGTAATTTATTATTACGTGGTCGGCTATACGAATAAGAGAAACGCATGAATAAAATCAATGCTAAAGAATACGATAAAAATTACAAATAAAAAAAAGCCCCAAACATTAAATGTCTGGGGCTTTTTAGAATTCTTAAACGAATGGTGGCTCGAGGCAGGTTCGAACTGCCGACACACGGATTTTCAATCCGTTGCTCTACCGACTGAGCTATCGAGCCGTCTTCGTTGAGGCGCTATTAAACTAAATATAGGCGTTACTGTCAAGTAGTTTTTGCATCATAAGCGATAAAAGATTAAAAAAATGACTTATTTATCAAAATATCGCTTTTTAACGCTAAAACTAATCTTTGACACGCAGAAGCTCATACTCGCTCATGATACGGTGAATATCCGCATCAGCAGGGACAAACTCACGCACGCCTTTTTTCACTTCGGCATCATAAACCAGTTTAATAAACTTGGCATCGATAGCACGACCACGATTTTGGGTATGAACAGTAAGATACTGTAAGCGCTTGGCATTGGTCTGCCCATCATCAAAACAGGCAACGGCAGCGATAGGCTTGTCATTGAACATACCGACATATAGGTATTGCCCACGCTTAAAGCCCTGCTCAACGATATTTAATACCTCGAGACCATCAGGCTGCGCGTCATCGCTATCGTACAATGCCTGCAAGCGCTCTGCTAGCTCATTGTCGCGAGCAGGTTTTTTGATAAGTGGGGCATCCAAGCTATTAATGGCGATCGCTTCTAAAGGCATGGCAGTTCCTATAAACAAAGGGTTTTTATAGTATAAAGTAGCAGTATGACACAGCACTATGCCATAGAGAGTAGGCTATAGAATATGATGTCTCACAGTCAGTGCGAGTCATGATTGATAATACTGAATACACTATTTTAGCAGAATGAGGTAATTTTGTGCGTGGTTTACCGCTTGACCGTGGCGGTAAATGTTAGGGTTTGCTATGATGAGGCTATATAATATTTAGTACGTATAAACCCTAATGCCTTGATATCTTTTGTATATATCATTTTCTAATACATTTTTTGCTAGTGCTGATTCAGGTACTAGCAACAATGTAATAGGCGCTTTTTCGCCCTATTTATTGACCGCTTTTCACTGATAAAAAACTGATAGAGAGTAGCCATGACCGCCAATACAACGACGACCGCTGATACACCTGAGCAAACTGCACCAAAAAACCTAAATCTACATGGTCGCCCTGAACGTATCGCGACCGTTGAACGCATCACTGCCGAAACGCAAATCACTTGTACCGTGAATCTTGATGGCACAGGTAAAGGCACTGTGGATACTGGTGTGCCATTTTTGGATCATATGATTGATCAAATCAAGCGTCATGGTTTGTTTGACTTAGATATCAAATGCAACGGTGATACCTTTATCGATGACCATCATAGCGTCGAAGACACAGGTATCACGCTTGGGCAAGCTTTTAATAAAGCGCTAGGCGACAAAAAAGGTATTCGTCGTTATGGGCACTTTTATGCGCCGCTAGACGAAGCGTTGACGCGTGCGGTTGTCGATCTATCAGGTCGTCCAGGTCTGCATATGGACATTCCGTTTACCCGCTCGCATGTGGGTCGTTTCGATGTTGATTTGTTCAGTGAGTTCTTTTACGGTTTCGTCAATCACTCATGGATGACGGTGCATTTAGACAATCTAAAAGGCAAAAACAGCCATCACCAAATCGAATCAACCTTCAAAGCCTTTGCTCGTGCGCTACGTATGGCTTGTGAATATGATGATCGTGCGTTAAATACGCTACCATCGACCAAAGAGGCATTTTAATGGCTAAAGTGACCAAAATTGCACTACTAGATTATGGTATGGGTAATTTACATTCCGCCAGTAAAGCATTGTCAGTGGTAGGAGCGGAAGTCTCTATCACCAACGATCCCAAAGTGGTGGCGGCAGCAGATAAGATTGTCTTCCCAGGTGTCGGTGCTATGCGTGACTGTATCGCTGGCATGCACGAGGCAGGGATTGATGACGTCATACGCCATGCAGTGTTTAACAAGCCCGTTATGGCCATCTGTGTGGGCATGCAGGCGTTGTTTGAGCAGTCATCTGAAAATGGCGGTACAGACTGTCTTAGTATCTTGAACGGCACGGTAGAAGCCTTTAACCCTACGTGGAAAGACAAACAAGGTGCTACGATTAAAGTACCACACATGGGCTGGAATACCATTAGTGGTATGGATTTTGAGCATCCATTGTGGACGGGTATCGAGGACAATGCGCACTTTTACTTTGTGCATAGCTACTACTGCGAGCCTGCCGATAGCTCACAAGTCGCTGCTGTCTGTGATTATGGTCAGCCGTTTTGTGCTAGCGTCATCCAAGACAATCTATTTGCCACCCAATTCCACCCAGAAAAAAGCCATACCGCTGGCTTGCAGCTGTTAAAAAACTTCGTCGAATGGGATATTTAGCAAAATATGCGTCAAATATTTGATTTAGCAGTCAGGTAGGTTCGCAATGGCGTAACCTGAGCGAGGAAGGAGTAAAGCATTGCTTTGCCCTCACGCAAGAGAGTTTGCATTATCGCAAACTCTTTTTTATTTTAAATTTATACTTAATCGGTTTTTATTTATACTCAGCTATTCTCTATCTCTTATACACGGAATAAAATCGTGGATTTTTATATCTTCAAAAATAGTGTCGTGAATGCCACAGGATTGGAAAAAGATGCTTTACATATTTATGTAGGCATCAGCGTTTATCTATTAAGCTTAATCCTGATGCGTCCAATTTTTAAGAAGTACAGCGTTAGGGCATTTATTGCTTTAATAATGGTGACAGCTATCGCCTTATTGGGTGAGTATTTGGATAATCGCCAGACGATTACCGAGCTTGGCCTCTCAGCGATAGGCAGCGCAGAGCTTAAAGCCAGCATTCATGATTTGATCAATACGTGTCTGCTCTCTTACGTACTATATGGTTTTACCGTATGGACCAAGAATTTTCAGTCAGTCAGTAAAGTTAAACCTATGATTAAACGACATCAAAAAACGGACTATTAGAGTCCGTTTTTTATTTTGCTCTTTGCGCTCATGATTGCTCATTTTCTGGCTTCATCATACAACTCGCGTACCACTTCACCAAATCACTTTGATACCATGCTTTTGCGTTTGTTCGTCAAGAACAATACTCCTATAAGAATATCCACACAAATGACTTCGAAAATAGCTTCTGCCTAAGTAGGTAGCTATTGCAGCGGTTGTAATTTGACAGATTAAACACGCTCTCTTTACAAAGCTTACGAAATATAAAAAGTCTTATCTATTTAACCCTTTCTCAGTTTGTTATCTTAAGATCAAAAGGTATCGGTATCGGCGTATATCCTAAGCATATTGTCTTTAAATATCGCCTGATTAGGTATAGTCATTCCACTATAAAAGTATTACAGCGTTAACCTCGCTTGAAGTATCACATATACATCTACACTCGGTTGCCTTGTACTACTTTTAAATTGAATCGACTATATCCATCCTCCATAATTAATAATAACTAGGAAAAACTATGAATATCCAAGATTTATTAGACAAGGCGAAAGATACTTTAGGTTTAGAGGCGCAAGAAACCGAAGCGGGGATTTTTATTCCTTCTAAATCATCACTGAAACTTGCCGCACCAAGTAAAACTAACTATGACCATACGGAGTATGACGCGCCATACACTGGTGATAAAAAAATTCTAATGGTCTGCACCGAAGAGCAGTACATGACCATGGAAAATGGTAAAAAATTCGATACCGGCAATCATCCCGTTGAAATGATGGTACCTTTACTGCATTTTAAGCAAGCAGGTTTTAAGGTAGACGTTTTCACCCCTACAGGTGAGTCTGTGAAAGTTGAACAGTGGGCAATGCCAGACAAAGATGACGACGTCAAAAAAATCTATGCTGAATATGAATCAACGCTGAATAACCCAAAAAGTATCGCTAACTTTGTTAAAAACGATATGGCTGATAGTGAAGATTATGCAGCAATCTTTATTCCGGGTGGTCATGGCGCGATGTTAGGTCTGCCCGAAGACCAAAACTTTGGTGAATTGCTACGTTGGGGTCATAATAGAGATTTATTTACTTTAGCTATTTGCCATGGCCCGGCGGCTTTATTAGCCGCTAATCTCGACAGTCCTAATGGGTCGGATAAGGCGGATGATAAGTCCGAGCGCGAGTTTATTTTTAAAGGCTATAAGATGGTAGCGTTCCCCACTGGTATGGATAAGCAAATGCCAAAAATTGGTTATCTGCCTGGTACGATGCCATGGTACTTTGGGGATAAGCTTGAAGACCTAGGCGTCACTATTAGCAATAAATTGGCAACAGGTAACACTCATCAAGACAGAAAGCTGATTTCAGGTGATGGGCCATTAGCCGCTAATGAATTTGGTAAGGTCAGTGCTAAGGCTTTGTTAAAAGAGCTTAGCTAAACTGTTCTCATACGGTCATAGCATAAAAAAACGGACTATTAATAAGTCCGTTTTTTTTCGTTTTACTATTTGAATTTATGATTTTAGCATCTAATCTTATTTTTTAGCTTCATCATACAACTCACGCACCACTTTACCAATGACTCTAATACCATCAGTGAGTGTCTGCTCATCCGCTGCGATACTCATACGAATACATTCATGCGCATGCTGATAATCGCTAACATCGACACCGGGGAAGAAATACTGACTTGGCACGATGAGCGTACCTTTTTCTTTTAAAATCTCGTACAGCTCAACCGTGCTAATCGGCAAGTCTTTAAACCACAACCACAAGAATATCGCGCCTTCAGGCTTATGAATCATTAGCGGGTAATCGCCCAATGCTTCTTTTAATAGCTTAACAGCGAGTTTCGCCTGCTTTTGATAAAACGGTTTAATCTCATTGTCTGATAACTGTTTGATACGATCATTTTCTACCAATGGCGTGGCAATCGCTGCACCAAAGCGTGTCGGCGCTAGATTCACTACTGCATTCATTGCGCTGACTGCTTCAATGACTTTCGCATCTGCAACGATAATACCCGTACGCATACCGGGTAGGCCAATTTTCGACAGGCTAAAGCAAAGAATCGTATTATTATCCCAGTTCAGATGCGCGTCAGAGTAGATGATATTTGGGAAGGGCATACCGTAGGCATTATCGATGATAAGCGGTATGTCATAACGTTTGGCAATCTCGGCCAAATGCGCCATTTCTTCATCGGTCAGCACGTTGCCAGTCGGGTTGGTCGGGCGTGAGCAGCAAATCGCGCCGATACGACCTTCTTTTAGTGCTGGCAAGTTCTCTAATGCGTCAAAATCGACACGATATTTAAAGAAGCCTTCCGCGCCGTCATGAGTCACCTCATCGATATGTGGCAATACCGCTGCGAAATGCTGACCTTCGACATGCACGTCGCTATAGCCGATATACTCAGGAGTCAATGGCAGTAGAATAGATTTGTCTACAGACTGGCTTTCTGTATCTTGGCTCTTTTCATCAGCGAAAGCGCCGCCAAACAGATTAAACAGATAGAAAAACGCATTCTGTGAGCCATTGGTCAGGGCAATGTTTTCTGAGGTGAGGTTCCAATCATAATGACGGTTAAAGAAGCCAACCAAGGCATCGATAAAGGCCGAATCGCCTTGCGGATTAGAGTAGTTCGCCATGCTAATAATCGCGCTACTATTGGGTACGCCATCATCATTGTCATTACCAAGTGCTTTATACGTCTCCAAAAACAACTCATTGACGGCATCAATTTTGGCAGGGTTACCACCGCCCAGCATGTTGACTGGCTGATCGCTTTTTAGCGCATCGCCTAGATCGTCCATTAATTGTGAGATGCCAGTGGGTTTGGTAAATTTTTGACCGAACTTTGAGAATTTCATAAGACTACCATGCTGTTTTGGAGGGTTTGATAAGAAGGAATTTGATTGATAAAAGTTAGGCTAGTATAGCAAATGAGGGCTAGGTAATCCCGCCAATAAATAAGCAAACTGCACGGCTGATATTGGTTTATATGCTGATGCATCGAATTAATCAAAAAACGCCTTTTATATGAATAGAAGGCATTTTTTTGTGCCTTAGACTCTTTATAGCTAATATTGCTATCTCCACCTCCACCTCCTCCTCAAGTGATTATTGTTAGATTGAAAGAAATCTTATGTCATACTTGGTGAAGTGGTGTCTAGGCTTGTTAAGATTCTATTGATAATTGCTTTTATAAAACTAGATTAGTTTCAAGCATTATTGTAATAAGCTGGACTTAGAAGAAAAAAATTTGTGATATTAGTAGATTACTGTACAGTAATATATCATATATTAATTACGGGCATTCCAAGAGGAAAATCAAGCGGTATGAATAATAAATTTAAGAGCTTTTATCAACTAACTAATGATGACTTATCTAAAATATGGTCTTCGGAAGAAACGATATTCGTATTCGATACGAATGTCTTGTTAAATTTATACCAGTATTCGAGTGAAACACAAAAGGGTTTTTTCAAAACTTTAGTGGCTATTCAAAATAGAGTTTGGATTCCTTTCCATGTTGCCCTTGAGTATCAAAGAAGAAGGTTAGATGTTATTAGAAACGAAAAATCTATACCTAGAGACATGCTAAAGAAAATTACTGAAATAGAAGAGATGATAGAAAAACACTTCTCATTTTCAGATTTTAAACTTAAAACTAGGAATCCTTTATTATTTGATAAAGAACAGAAATTACAAAAAAATATTAGTTCTTTAGTTAATAATTTTAAGAAAGAAGTTGAAAAAGTAGATAGAAAACAACCATGTGTCAGAAGTCTAGATGTTATCAGAAATAAATTGGATGAGATTTTAGAGACAAGAATCGGTGATGAGCCAGAGCAGTTATGGCTAGATAATCTATATATCGAAGGTCAAGAAAGGTACGATAAAAATATACCTCCTGGATATGCAGATGAAAGCAAAGGAAAAGATATAGATTATGCTAGTTTTACTTTTGATGGAGTTTTTTACGAAAGAAAATTTGGAGATTTAATTATATGGAAGCAAACTATAGATTATGTTAAAGATAAAGAGAATATAAAAAATGTTATTTTTATAACTGATGATTCAAAAGAAGACTGGTGGGAAATAGTCAATTCTAGCGGTAAAAAGAATATTGGAGCACGTCAGGAGCTAAAAGCTGAAGTATATAAAGAAGGAAAAATAGAAGACTTTAAAATGTATAGAACAAATGATTTTTTAAGTGATGCCAGAAGTTACTTAAGTGTAGAAATAGATGATAAAGCTATTGAAGAAGCAAAAGGTTTAATGGAGTATTCAAATGATGGAATTTGGCCTTCTCAAAACAGATTTCAAATCAGAGATGAAGAGTCTGAGCAGACTACAATTGGAGAGTTGTTAGCTCAGATCAAGGAGTCTGACTCGAGAAAGAAAAACTGGCCTTCTCAAAGTAGGTTTCAAACGAGAGATGAAGAGTCTGAGCAGACTACAATTGGAGAGTTGCTAGCTCAGATCAAGGAATCTGACTCGAGAAAGAAAAACTGGCCTTCTCAAAGTAGATTTCAAACGAGAGATAAAGAGTCTGAGCAGACTACAATTGGAGAGTTGTTAGCTCAGATCAAGGAGTCTGACTCGAGAAAGAAAAACTGGCCTTCTCAAAGCAAATTTCAAACGAGAGATGAAGAGTCTGAGCAGACTACAATTGAAGAGAAGTTGGCTCAGCTCAAAGCATTCAAGAAAAAATAGTAACTCATTATTTCAAAATTAAAAAGATGCTAGAAAAATATTAGTTTCTGAAATTTTAGCAAGATTTAAAAAAATAACTATGTCTTGATAACATGTTATTTTAAGTTATTTTTCAAGCCATCGCCAACGCCTCCCTTAAATAATCAGATAATACAGAATTAGAAAAACCCCTATGAAGGGGTTTTTCTATATAAAACTAAAACCGAATACGCTTAAACCATAGCTCTTACCCGCGCCATAATCCCGCGTCCAATCACCAGTTTCACATAAATAATGGCAATAGCAAACAGCAAGACGACTAACGCTGCACCGCCAATAGCCAAGCTTGTCCACGGCACACTAAACTGTAGATTAAACCATTGCGTGATGGCTGCCCATGCGCCAACGCTAGCGATAACGACAGCAAAGGTCGCCGCGCTAATACCAAGCACACCCAGCTCTAAGATATTGAGCATATACAAGTCACGCTTTTGCATGCCGAGTAGCCTAAATGAGGCGCTGTCCTTCATACGATCTTGCGAAGTAGACAGTAGCGAGCTGATCAGCACCATGACCCCAGTGAGTAGGGCAAGCAAGGTGAACACATAGACCAAGCGGCTCATTTGTACCACCAGCTCTTGGATTTGCTTGGCAATGGCAGTACCATCGATCGTGGTGACAGCAGGGAACTCGCGTACCAGTTTGCCTTGTAGCTCTGGAATGGCACTTTCTGACACGTGTGCAGTAGCAAACTGAATCTGCGGGGCAGCGGACAGCACAGACGGCTCAAACAAGAAATAGAAATACGGGCTTGGGCCACGCTCATAGCGCGTGCGAATACTGGTAATCTGCCCGACGATTTCGATACCTTGAATGTTAAAGCGAACCTGATCGCCCATACCGACATTGAGCATACTGGCGGCAGTGTCCAAAATAGACAAGGGTTTGACTTGTTCATTTGTCGCATCGATAGGGGTGTATAACGTGTCATCTGTGAGTGACTCAGTGATATATTCGGTCTCCATGACCGTATCTGCGTAGCTCAAGTTAAAGACACGCGTGGGATCATCAAACCCATCTGCAGGCACGATATCTTTTGCCACCACCTCATTGGCCGTCTCCACACGCGCACGAATGACGGGATAATAAGTGACGGGCGCCTCAATGATCGCATCAATATCGTCATGTTGTTCGCTTTGCACATCGAGCAAAAACAGATTAGGCGCGTCTTCAGGATAGGCATTGATAAACTGCGCATTGATACTGTGATTGAGCGTGGTGATAAGCGTCAGTACCGCCACCGATAGCGATAAGGTGACAAAGAACAACGCAGATTGGTTGCCTTTACGCGCAAGGTTATGAATGGCAATACGCTGCATCCAACTGATCTTGGTTTTCGTCGCCAACTTGTTAAGCAGCCAGAGCCACCCACGAGCCAGTAGCCAAAATATCGCCACCAGAGCAATCAAGCCGCCCAATAGCTGTGCGCCTAATGACAGTGAGCCAACCTCATAAGCAAAGAAGGCATACAGCCCTGCCAGCATCAGCCCATACCATAGTAATGGCACGCGTCGATACCAAGGCAAGTTTTGTGTTTGCGTACTCGCACCTTGACTAAGTAGGGTCGCGGGCTTGGTGGTGCTCAGCGTACTCAAACCACGCTGAGCGATCAGTAGTGTCAGGACTAAGGCAATCACAATGGTCTTGATGGCGCTGATTGGATTGATGGCTAGGCCAACATCAGCAGGCAAGATAGCCACCATATAGGGCTGACCGATTTTGAGTAAGCCCAGACTAAGCGCAATCGCTGTGATACAAGCGATGGCGGTCGTGATGATGAGCAATTGATAGTAGCTACGTTTGAGTGAGCCAAGTGGTTCGCCGAGCGCTAAGCGAATGGCGTTATTGGACTGCTGCTTACTGACAAAGGCGCTAATGACACCGTACATGGCGACCGCAGATAGTAGCAATACCGCGATGACTAGCAGTTTTAAGAACATCAGCACATTATCAGAGATACGCGAGACCGAAGTGTCTGCGGACTCTGCGTCAGAGAGCTCGATATCAGGATAATTGGTCAGGATATCTGTAAGCTGCTCACGCTGCGTGGTTATTAGCTCTGGGTCGCCTGCCATCTCGATACGATAGTTTATTCGGCTACGTTGACCCAATAGGTTGGTCGCCGGGAGTGCATCTTGTTTCATCAACACACGCCCACCGAACCCAAATGTGGTCAGCGGTCTATCAGGTTCTTTTGTCAGTACATCACCGATCGTGAATTGCGCATCGCCAATGGTGATACGGTCACCGACATTGGCCTGTAGACTACTGAGTACTTCTGGTGCGACGATGACACTGTCAGACGTCAGCTGCTCCCAAAGCGGCTTTCCTGAGGCAAGCTCCGCTGTACCGTATAAGGGATACGACGGCGAGACCGCTTTGACGCTGGCAAGCAAGGTTTGCTCATCATTGACCAGCATGGCGCTAAACTGATAGTCATACACCGTCTGTGTATCAGCGATAGTTTCTACCTGCGTCAATACTTCGCTTGGCCAGTCTTGCTTACTGTTTAATATTAAATCCCCACCAACGAGCGCGCGCTGATTGTCATTGATATAGCTATCGACAGACTGCTGTACAGAGTCGAGGGTCAGGTAGGTTGCAAGCGATAGAGTTAGCGTCAGTAGAAACAACACGGGATATACCCAGCGTTGCCACCAACTGCGACTGAGTGCTTGTGAGCCCAGTGTTTGAAAACCTAAGGTACGGGCAAATAATTGATTAAGGATGCCGCTAGGATAACTGGACTCTTGACGCATACTGGTATCAGTCGATTTATTGTCTGTGGGCTTACTATTCATTAAGATACAATCCAGTTATTCATGTAGGTACAATTCGACCGTCATGCATGGTGATGACGCGATCTGCCATCTCGGCAAGCGCAGGATCATGGGTCACGACCACTAGTGCCGAACCGACTTGCTGTCTTAAGTCTAATAATAGTTGCATAACTTGGTCTGCATTTTGCTCATCTAAATTACCTGTAGGCTCATCAGCAAACACAATCTTTGGGTGCGATACCAGTGCTCGTGCCACCGCTGTACGTTGCTGCTCACCACCAGATAGTTGGTTGGGTAAGCTATTACGTCTATGACCTAAGTCGACCGCATCTATCAGATCATCTACTCTCGCTTGATTTGGACGTCTGGCAATATCGAGTGGAAAGGCGATATTTTCGGCGACGGTCAGTGTGGGCAGTAGGTGAAACGACTGAAAAACAAAGCCCATATCCTGCTGACGAATGACCGCCAGTGCATCTTCATCGAGGCTACTGAGCATTTGACCTGCCAGCGACACCGTACCGCTATCGGGATAGTCTAATGCTGCGAGTAACCCTAGCAGAGTAGATTTACCCGAGCCTGATTTGCCCATGATGACCACAAACTCGCCAGCATTGACATACATATCTACGTCTTTAATGATGGACAGCTTTTGCTCACCGACTTGCACGGTTTTATTGAGTTTATTAGCGGTGAGTAGGGCTTCTTTTTTAGAATCGGCTTGTGGCATTGACGTGGCAATCGAAGGTGATGATGTCATTACAGTGTCTCGTTAAGTAGTCTCATTTGTCGTATTTTTTGTCATAAGTCAGGTCAATATGAAAAGAGTCAGCGTGACTGATATAATTTTTTTGTCGCCTCTGTCTGCACAGCAAGCAAGAAAAATTTTTACCAGTCACGCCTCATGATGTCGTATATCTATTTTATTTCGTATCGACTATATCGTTTTGAACCGTCTCAGTTGTACTGTCCGCATTGGCTGTTTTTAGTGCTTCCAGTTTGGGCGCTAAGATAGGCAAAATATTGTCATTGACGATAATTTTGTAGCCATCTTTAGTCGGATGAATCGCATCCGCTTGATTGAGCTCAGGATCACCGCCGACACCCTCTAAAAAGAACGGAATAAGCGTCAGGTTCATATCTTTAGCAATACGAGGATAAATGGCTGAAAACGAGGCGACGTAGTCACTGCCTAGATTGTCATAGATCGACATGCCGCCCAAGATGACGACACTGCCATTGTCTTGCAGATGCTTAACCGCAGTACGAATGTTGGCTTCAATTGTCGCCACATCGATACCACGTATGGCATCGTTAGCACCGATGGTCAATATCGTAATATCGGGTTTGGTTTGCGATACCCAGTCCAATCGATTGACCAACCCTGTACTGGTTTCACCGCTCAAGCCTGAATTGATAACTTTGGCGTTATCGTAACCCATCGCTTGCAGACGATCTTCCAACTGAGCAGGGTAATTGTCATTTTTATCCACCCCAAGACCTTCCGTTAAGGAGTCGCCAAGGGCTAGAATAGTCAGTGAGGACGAATTGACTTGTTGTGCGGCAGCACTAGCACTTGTGGTTTCTTCAACCGCTACAGGCGCATTTATAGTTGCCGTTTCAGTGGTTTGTGGCTCGTTAGTCGTTTCTGTGTCAGGAGATTTTTGACAGCCACTTAGCATCAAGCCTACTGTCAATATGCCGATACTCATCTTGTAAATAGTTGTGCTATAAACAGGTCGTTTAAGTAGGCTGAAGTTGTTATTTTTCATCATAGATATCTCTCTCAATCAATCGAACCAGTGTAGCAAAATAAGAGGATAATCAATATTAGCTTAAAGTTACGGCAAGTATAGTCAAGGAATTTTAGAATCGCTACAAGGCGACCGACCGCAGATAGTACACTGAGTACATCTAGGCCGGGTAACACCGTATCGGTTTAAAAGTACTCTGACTATAGATTCATTCTATCTTAAAGTTTCTTGCCATCAACCATCGCTGGGCGACTCACCAGCCAAGCAATCACAACGTTGATAATCATCAAAATGAGCATGATAAATAGCGGCAAATCCCAGCTGCCAGTCGCCTCATGTAGCCAGCCTGTCCCTAGTGGACCAAAAAACGCAATCAAATAACCGACGAATTGCGCCATACCAGACAGCTCACTAGATTGGTTGGTCGTATAAGTACGTAACGAGAACAGCATCATACTCAACGTAAAAATAGCGGAGCAGCCAATGCCCATCAGGCCTGACCACAGCCAAGCGAGTTCAGTAGATAAATAACTAATGCCTAAAATACCAATGACATTTAACACCGCTGCAAACACCGCCAGAGCCTGAATAGGGCGGCCACGGTTTACCAGCCATGTTAGGCTTAAGATAGCGATCGGTGCCATAAACTGGAACACCGAAGCCATTTGTCCTGCTTGGACTGCGGATAGCCCTTTACTCACCCAAATAGACGGCAAGAAACTGGCAACGGTGTAAAATAATAATGATTGCAGCCCCATAAAGACCGCAATCTGCCAAGCAAAAGGGGTGCGCCACATGGATATTTCTGAATACTCGGACGTAGGTAGCACAACCGTTTGATGACTAGACGAGCCTAGACGCAAGCGTAAAAATATCCAAATAACGATGGCAAAAATACTCAGTAGCGACCATCCACCCAGTGCCCATTGCCAGCCCACTTGCTCAGATAATGGCAGTACGACTCCAGCGACAATACCTGCCGTTACTGTCATCGTTAGACTAAATAGTCCTGTTATCAATGGAATATGTTTGGGCGTGCGCTGTTTGATAACAGGTGCAGCTAAAGTATTTGCAAAACCGATAGCCAAGGTCAACAATAATGTACCAATTAAAAACCCAGACCAAGTCGGGATAACGGTACGGACAATCATCCCTACCGTTAATAATCCAATCATCGCAATGAGCGTATTCTCAAGACCGAACCGCTTACCAATGGATGGCGCGATCAGTGCACCAACGGCAAAGCTCAGCATGGGCACTGCCCCTAGCCAACCAATCTGCGTCTCAGAAATATTGAGTGCCTCTTGCACCACTGGCGCAATAGAGCCAAGAGCAACGATCGGTGCACGCATATTGGTGGCCAGCAAAATCATGGCGCATAAGACGAGCCAAAAAGTGAAGCGTGAGGAGGGTAGGTTGGATGAAGAGGATAGATTGGACGAGGTAGACATAGCAGCACAACGATGACAATGAAAAAGAACACGTTATAAAATAGCGCCGAAACATCGTCGCTTGTAAAATAACACCAAAGAGCATTTATCCAGACACGTACCTAGACGGCAATCGACAGCATAAATCAGAATGAGAGATCGTTGTATAGTCAGGTCAGTATAAAAAAGAGACAGCGTGACAGGTATAAATTTTTCGTAGCCTCTGTCTGCGTAGGCACAGCAAGCAAGAAAAGTTTGTGCCAGTCACACATCATCATGTCGTGTACCCATTTTATTTAGTAGCGACTATAGAGCGTAAACCATACGAGTTTTCTAGACTGACTTTGCTAAATCGGCAGGCAGGTTAGTAAATGGTATGTACGGTTGCTTCGAAACTTTATTTGAGACATTACTTTATTTGAGACATTACTTTATTTGAGACATTGTTTTGAAGCGTTACTTCGAGTTGCTGCTTTAGAACAGTGATAATAAGGGATGGCGATAATAAAAGATGGCATCGCACAATAAAAATAGCGCCAAGTCGATTTTAAAGGACTTGACGCTATTATAAGAATAGAGGCGACACAAATACTACCAGCGTATGGTAACAAACATGGCTGTTAGACTGATTTGCCTAATTGAGCCGCTCTGAGCGCGTTTTCTTGGTGCTCTGCGATGATTGAATCGCATTTGTTGGGATCATTGCCACAAAACGAGCAATTTTCATCACCCATCAGTTTAGCAACACCGCCGCAAGATCCTCTAAGCGGCTTTTTTTTGACCATATAACCGATGCCCATAAACAGAAAGAACAGGACAAATACGGTAAAGGTAATAGCAAGCATGGGAAGCAATTGGCTAAGCATAGAGGAGACCTCGTTTTAAAAATGGGGCAGTTATCCATAAGGATAACCTATTAATAGTATAGCAAATTTTTACGCCGCTCGTTGATGCTTATGGTGTGCTTTACAGCATCACACTAGGGCGTGTCCTCATTTTAAAAATGAGGACACGCCCTAGAAATTTACGGTTGTTTATCTGCTCGCAAGTTTTTCATTGCCGATGTCTGTACTATTTGCCAATCATCAATACTGTCCAAAGAATCACTGGGTTTGATACCATCAGCTAATACAACAAACAGTGCGGCTAGATTTTGTTCGTTAGCGACTTTCAGTGCCTTTTTATAAGGCATGGCAGTCAGTGCTGTTGCCCATGCATCTGCCAATGCGACCGAGTCTGCAGCAACCGTGACCGAAGGGGCGCCACCCACAATAGGCTCGCCAGTGGTGGGGTCGATCGTGTGACTATAGTGCTTACCATCAAAGACGATTGAGTTTCGATAGTTTCCTGAAGTCGCTAGATGCATTTGAGTGGTAGTGTTTATAGGTTGACGAATGGCGGATATCGTTTGGCGTTCGCTGACGGTGCTGCCTTCAATAGGAGCATCAATCGCAATTTGCCACGGTTGCTGCTGGTTATTCACGCCAGAGGTCGCAATTTCGCCGCCGATCTCAACCATATAATTACGAATCTGATAATTGTCTCTAAGCACATCAGCGATGACATCGACCCCATAACCCTTGGCAACGGCAGAAAAATCTAGACCAACACCACCTTTGCTTTTATAGATCGATTTATCTTTTTTTATGATGCTTTCAAAGTCTACCAATGCTTTTGCTTGGGCAATCTCAAGTGCTGTTGGCGGGCTTTGTAGACGCTCGACAGTCATAGTGCTGCCGAATCCCCACGTATCGACCAATGGCATGACAGTAGGATCAAAAGCACCGCCAGATTGTTCATAAACGACACGTGAGACATTGAGCACGCGACTAAAATCAGCGTCGATAATAATAGGGATATCTCTACCCAATTGATTAAACTTGGATATCGTTGAATCACTCTGGTAAGTCGACATGCTGTCATTAATCTGCTGCAAACGTTTATCAATCGCTGCTTGTATGTCAGCTTCATCTGCATCATCGGGCAGTTGATAGCTAATATGATAGCTTGTGCCCATCGTCTCACCACTCAGATAATTATAGTCTGGTGTTTGCTGGCAGGCACTAATACTTAAAGTGCC
Source organism: Psychrobacter sp. Pi2-51 (assembly GCF_904846665.1). NCBI lineage: Bacteria > Pseudomonadati > Pseudomonadota > Gammaproteobacteria > Moraxellales > Moraxellaceae > Psychrobacter > Psychrobacter sp. Pi2-51. The sequence continues at coordinate 18,383 of NZ_CAJHBP010000012.1, read as the reverse complement.
GACAAGACCAATGATGCCAAATAGGGCAAGATTCATAGTTTTTTTGGAAGATGAGCTGTATTCGGTATTATTCATAATATTTTCGGTATGGCGCAAAAATGAGTAGGGTGTAAAACAAGCCATGCTTATTTTACACCCCTTAAGCCCAAAAATACCAATGAAGGCACTATTCAATGACAATTCGTTCGGTTGAGCAGCTTATTTTACTTGTGACTCACGGATAAGTTTATAAAGTTTTGGCGGTGATACCCGATTGACTCTTGTTGCCAGTTTTTCTTGTTTGCCACCAACGATGATGTATTCTTTATTATTACCAAGCGCCTTCACGACCTGTTTAGCAAACTCAGTCGCGCTCAGTCCTTTACTGGTCGCCTCATCCATCGTGCCTTGCGCGCTACCATCTCCTGTCAGCGCGTTAATAGAAACGTTGGTTTGGATAAATCCTGGAAATATCGTCGCAACTTCTATGCCTTGGTCATGCAATTCCGCACGCAAACTGTTCGCCCACATATGCAAGGCTGCTTTGGCTGCCCCATAAGCGCCGCGATATTGCGTACCGAGTAAGCCTGCAACACTTGATATCATCACTACCTTGCCGCCGCCTTGTGCGGTCATGTCAGGCAACACAAATCTGGTCAGACGGGTTTGCGCAAAATAGTCTATCTCCATAATTTGCCGTTCAACATCTTCACTGGTCTCCATAATGAGTGAGCGTTGACTGACACCAGCATTATTAATCAGCCAGTCGATTTTTCCTGTCTGTGCGATAGCAGCGTCATAGGCTTCTTTCGCTTGCTCGGCATCACTAATATCAAAAGGCACGATGATATGTTTTTTGCTGTGCTTGCAGCTTTTTTTGACCGCTGCTAATTTTGCCTCATCACGACCACTCAAAATAATCCGAGCACCGCGTTTGGCAAAAGCGATGGCTAAGGCTTCGCCAATACCGCTAGAAGCACCAGTTATCCAAATGGTTAATTCTTTCACTTTGGTTTTCATAAGAATCCTTTCTTAAAGCAATAAATAATCAATCATATAGGAGAGCGTAGGTAATCTGCTATTTAGATTTGTAGTCTTATTATTTGAACTTGGCACTTAATCGAAGCCAAAAAAAGAGCCTCAATTGAGACTCTCTTTTATAGTATTAATTTAATCGTATTTGTCTAACCAGTCGGCTTAACCACCAAAGTCATCAAGCATGATGTTTTCGTCTTCAACACCAAGGCTATGCAACATGTCGATTACCGCCGCGTTCATCATCGGTGGCCCGCACATGTAGTATTCACAGTCTTCTGGATTTGGATGATCTTTTAGATACTCTTCAAGTAAGACGTTATGGATAAAGCCAGTATAGCCATCCCAATTGTCTTCAGGAAGTGGATCAGATAGGGCAACATGCCATTCAAAGTTCGCAAACTCTGCTTCTAGTTGATCATAGTCTTCAACATAGAACATCTCACGAATTGAGCGCGCACCGTACCAAAAGCTAATCTTACGATCAGAGTTCAAACGTTTTAGCTGATCAAAGATATGCGAGCGCATTGGTGCCATGCCTGCACCACCACCGACGAAAATCATCTCAGTTTCGGTATCTTTGGCAAAGAACTCGCCATAAGGACCTGAAACCGTCACTTTATCGCCAGGCTTTAAGCTAAATGTCCAAGAAGACATCTTACCTGGTGGGATACCGTCAGGACCACGTGGCGGCGGACTGGCGATACGAATATTAAACTTAATCAGGCCTTTTTCTTCAGGATAGTTGGCCATTGAATAAGCACGAATAACTGGCTCATCAACTTTTGATACATAGTTGAAGATACCGAATTTTTCCCAATCTTCTCTATATTCTTCAGCCACATCGAAGTCTTTATAATGTACTTCATGCGGTGGCGCTTCTAGCTGTACATAACCACCAGCGCGGAAGTTAACTTCTTCGCCTTCTGGAATTTTTAGTACCAGCTCTTTAATAAAGGTAGCAACGTTATCGTTAGAGACAACCTCGCATTCCCATTTTTGTACATCAAAGAATTCAGGGTCAATCTCGATTTTCATGTCTTGCTTAACAGCTACCTGACAAGCTAAGCGCATGTGATTGCGGATTTCGCCTTGAGTAAAATAGCCTTCTTCAGTCGGCAAGATAGAACCGCCGCCTTCGATAACGCGGCAACGACACTGCGCACAAGTACCACCGCCACCACAGGCTGAAGATAAGAAAATACCTTCGCTCGCCAGTGTTTGCAGCAGTTTACCACCTGCGGGTGTCACGACGTCATTATCGGGATTATCATTGATATGGATGGTAACATCGCCTGAACTGACCAGTCTTGAGCGTGCCGCCAAAATAATGGCGACAAGGCCCATGATGATCAAGGTAAACATAGCAACGCCACCAATCGCCGTAGCGTAATCCATGGTAGGTATCCTTAATCTATGGAGTAGGGGTGCGAAAAGACGTCATTGCGTTTTTCCTGAACCCCTACCGAATAAATGAATTAAATAGGTCAAATCGCTAAATAGGCTTTTAAGCTTAGCGGTCTAGATTGACATACCGCCGAAAGACATAAAGCCAAGTGACATCAGACCAACTGTGATAAAGGTAATACCAAGACCACGTAGCGGTGCTGGAATGTCTGAGTATTTTAGCTTTTCACGGATACCGGCCAATGCGGTAATCGCCAATGCCCAACCGAAACCTGCGCCTACGCCATATACCATCGATTCGCCAAAGTTATAGTCACGCTCAACCATAAATAGTACACCACCTAAGATGGCACAGTTGACAGTGATGAGCGGTAAAAATACCCCAAGGGCGTTATACAGACTTGGAACAAACTTATCCAAGAACATCTCTAGAATCTGTACGGTCGCAGCAATCAGACCAATATAACTGAGCAAGCCCAAAAAGCTTAAGTCAATATCAGGGAAGCCTGCCCATGCCAGCGCACCGTCTTTTAGGATGAACTGAAATAGTAAGTTGTTTAATGGCACAGTGATGGCCATTACGACGACAACTGCAACACCTAAGCCGATAGCAGTTGAAACCTTCTTTGATACTGCCAAGAAAGTACACATACCTAAGAAGTAGGCAAGCGCCATATTTTCAATAAAGACTGAGGTTATAAATAAGCTAACATAATGTCCCATTAGTGACCGCCTCCATGTGCCATGCCTTTAGACTGCGGCTTCATTACAAACTCGGCTTCTTCAACCTGCTCTGGTTTCCAAATACGAACAATGGCAATGAATAATCCAATGATAAAGAATGCTGACGGTGGCAACAGTAATAGACCGTTTGGAATATACCAACCGCCATCAGTGACAGGCTGTAGGATAGTGATACCAAACCATGTACCTGAGCCAAGTAGCTCACGGATGGTCGCTACAAACAACAGTACCGCAGAGTAACCAAGACCATTACCAATACCGTCTAAAAAGCTGGGTACGGGTGGGTTGCTCATCGCAAATGCTTCGGCACGGCCCATCACGATACAGTTGGTGATAATCAAACCAACGAAGACCGATAGACCCTTACTGACATCATAAGCGACGGCTTTTAGCACCTGATCGACCAAGATAACCAGTGAGGCAATGATGGTCATCTGTACAATAATACGAATACTTGATGGGATTTGCTTACGAATAATAGAGATAAAGAAGCTCGAAAACGCCGTTACCAGTGTCAACGCCACACACATCACCAACGCATTGGCCATGCTGGTCGTCACCGCCAATGCCGAACAGATACCTAAGATCTGTAGGGCAATGGGGTTATTATCAAAGATAGGCGAGGTTAAAATACTTTTAGTGTCAGCCATGTTATGCCTCCTTGCCGTTTGCTACTGGTAGGGTCGCTGCCAGTTCGGTTGTCGGTTGAGCGCTCTTATTGTCTGGTTGTGTCGACTGGCTCGCTTGGGCATCAACGCTATCAAGCGTTTTACCGTTCTGTTCACGTAGCAAATCTAGGTAAGGCTTATAACCTTGCTCACCCAACCAAAACTGAATCATGTTGCTCACACCGCGACTGGTTAGCGTCGCACCGCTGATACCATCAACCCAGTTATCTTTTGGATTGCCCGCTTTGGTCACACCTGTTGCCACGTCACCGTTTTCGTCATATGAGTGGATACCAGTCCACATCGCGCGCCATTTTGGCTCTTCGATGCGAGCACCAAGACCTGGGGTTTCTTTATGCTCATAAAAGCTGATACCTTTGATGGTATTCATGTCACTTTCGAGCGTTAAGAAACCATAAATCGTACCCCATAGGCCATAGCCTTGAATCGGCAGTACAACCATCTCAGGCTTACCCGCGTCATCGTTTTTGACATAGACTTTGGCGTATTTAGGTTTACGACCAATACTGGCTGGATCGTTATCACCTAGGTCATCGCTTAATGCTTTGTTTTTGGTGGCTTGGCTGGCGTCATAAGCGTTACGATCAGGGATGCCTGCCGCTTTTAGTGCGGCGTCATCTACATAATTGCCTTTATTCAAATCAATGATTTTTACTTCAAAATCTTTGAATCGCTCAGCAACGTCGTCAGCAGTATCAGATTCAGCATCATACATATCGGCTGCGACTAAAATGTTTTTGTTGCGGTCTAAGCGCGCATTTTCGACTTGCGCTGGTTTTAGACCCACCGCGACTGCTGAGACCAATACGGAACACACCAAACATAGCGTCAACGCTACGCTGATGGTTTTCGCGTTGTTACTTTTGGGCTTGGACATAGCGAACCCTCCGAGCGGTTTGGCGTTTGATGTTTGCTTGAGTCACAAAATAATCAAACAATGGAGCAAATAAGTTGGCAAATAGAATGGCCAGCATGATGCCTTCTGGGAAAGCTGGGTTGATGACACGAATCAAGACCGTCATAAAACCAATCAAAATACCATAAGCCCAGCGGCCTTTATTGGTATGCGCAGCTGAGACAGGATCGGTCGCCATAAAGACTGCACCGAATGCAAAGCCACCAATGACTAGATGCCAGTAAAAAGGCAAGCTCATCATCATATTGTCTTTAGAGCCAATCATATTGAATATAAGAGACGTAGCAATCAAACCGACCACACAACCTGCCATGATGCGCCATGAGGCAATACGCGTCCATAGTAGAACTGCGGCACCCATTAGGATAGCCAGCGTCGATACTTCACCGATACTGCCTTGCATGTTGCCTAAGAACGCATCACTCCAAGTGATTGCATTACCATAGACATCGACGAAATCCTGAGGTACTACACCAAGTGCCGCTAGGCCAAGTGGTGTCGCTCCTGAGAAGCCATCAACCGCCGTCCATACTGAGTCGCCTGACATGTAAGCAGGATACGCAAAGTATAGGAACGCACGACCCGATAGGGCAGGGTTCAAGAAGTTTTTACCCGTACCACCAAAGACTTCTTTTGCCACGACCACACCAAAGATAATACCTAGGGCTACTTGCCATAAAGGAATATCTGGTGGTAGACATAGTGCAAATAGTACCGAGGTCACAAAGAAGCCTTCATTGACTTCATGCCCGCGCACGACGGCAAAGATAATCTCACAGAGAATACCAACACCAAAGGTCACAAGGTAGATTGGCAAAAACTGCATCGCGCCATAGACAAAACTTGCCCAGATACTGTCTGGGTTATAGCCTGCCATGCTGGTAATGATGGTACGCCAGCCTTCAGGTTGTAAGCCAAGCTGAGTGATAGCCGTTAGTGCTTGATGACCGATGTTGTACATACCCCAAAACATTGCTGGGAACGTACATAGCCATACGGTAATCATAATGCGTTTTAGATCAATACCGTCACGCACGTGTGAGGACGCGTATGCCGTTGAGCTTGGTTGACGCAAAAAAGTATCAAACATCTCAAAGATGGCATAGTATTTTTCGTGTTTGCCACCTTTGGTGAAAGACGGCTCCATACGATCGAACATATTGTGTAAAAATTTCATCGTGGTTAGCCCTCCAGTTCAATGCGCGTCAAGTTATCACGCAAAATATCACCGAATTCATATTTGCCAGGAGAAACGAAGGTGCATAATGCTAAATCTTCTTCGTCCAATTCAAGTACGCCCAAGTCTACTGCCGTGATAATGTCTTCAACGATTAACGCGCGCAATAGTTGCGTTGGCAGATAGTCTTGTGGCATGACCTCTTCGTAAACCCCGATAGGCACCATCGCTCGCGGTGATCCGTTACTCGTGGTGGTAAAGTTATACTTTTTGCCACCAAAAAACTGCGAAATATAGATAGGCAGTTTTGAAAAACGGTTTGCACCTGGACTAAAGAAGTGAAATGCTGGACGCTCATGACCTTCAGGTAAAACGCTGATCTGGTCATGGAAACGACCAACATAGGCACTATTCGAGAATGATTGGCGACCTGATAGCACTGAACCTGAAATAATACGGTTCTCGCCATCGATCAGCTGACCTTTCGTCAAGGCTGTGATATCAGCACCACGTTCGGTTGCGATTAGGTGCGGATTTTTGACCGCAGGACCTGCTAAGCTAAGCATACGACGTGTATATAAGCGACCAGTGGTAAATAATTTACCAATCGCAATCACGTCTTGATAGCCAATCGTCCAGACGCTCACGCCGCGCATGATTGGATGCAAGAAGTGAATGTGCGTGCCAGCCAGACCTGCTGGATGTTTGCCAGCAAAACTATGATATTCAGTGACATTATTAGCCGCGGTTTTCGCAACTGGCGTCAACTGGGCATCACCATGATGGCAGACAAAGGTCTTTGGGCTGAGCGTCGACAGTACCGCAAGTCCGTCATTGAACGCTTGCAGTTGCTCATTAATCAGCAGCATCGGGTCAAACGCTAATGGATTGGTATCCATAGCGGTGACAAAGATGGCATGCGGACGAGCACCGATTTCGGGAGCGCGGCTATAGGGACGCGTACGAAACGCCGTCCATTCGCCAGAGGCGAGCAGTTGGGTTTCAACGGTTTCTGAGTCTAGGTCAGCCAGTTGCTGGGAGTCATAGCGCTGAAAGTCTATTTCCTCACCATTGGGATCGACCGCAATGACAAGACTCTCGAACACACGACGCTCACCGCGTTTGATCGCGATAACTTTACCCGCAGCAGGTGCCGTATAGATAACGCCAACCCGTTTTTTATCTTCAAAAACGGGCTGACCTTTTGCTACGGTGTCACCTTCTTTGACATTCATTGTGGGCTTCATACCCACATAATCATAGCCAACGAGTGCCACATGGGCAGGTCTGTGCTCAGATATCTCGCGGGAGGGTTCACCAGTGATGGGCAAATCCAAACCTTTTTTGATGGTAATCATAAGCGAAAACTTAGTCCATAGTCTAAAACGATACCAGACGTCCTGTTTGGTATATCGGTAGCATGAACATCTGCGTCATTTAATAAAGCCCTCATGTATCTCTTCCCATAGCAAGGCGAAGAAAAAGTGCTCAAATATAACGCTTGATCATAACTACTAGTAAGAGTATTAACGCTGACCTTAGACTCCTTAACAACACGTTAATGTCTTATTCGAATTACCAAAGTGGCGACTGGCTACCAAGGTGTATGGCAAAATCATCCAATCAAAGTCTATTGTCAAAGCTGGTTGCTAAAAGCAATTGCTTTAAAAAAGACAGTTTTGCCATACGATTTATTAAAATCTTAAAATTTGTACATCCAGAGTGATGGGCTTAGAAACAAGAGTGAATCAAATAAATAACCGATGAATGCAAAGTATCATTCAAGCGATATAGTCATTTAGAGCGTAATGGCGCAGATCAACCTATCGCAGATTGTCTGTTTAGAGTTCTAATATCATCCGTTCAACAATATATCAGCCAATTATCTACAAACACATTTGGCTGTTGTTCGATTCATCCTGACCGCCATGCAGCATTGGCTCACTTATGAGTGAATAAAAATGCACAGTACATGGTTGCTATCACTTAGAAACAAATACAAATTTACCTAGGATTATACGCTAAATTGACCTAAAATTGCCAGTTAGTAATTGAATTTACCTAATGTTGCTAGTACCTTCTAGTGCTCAAACTTATGGTTATGGTTGTCGATATTTTTATTTATTCATACTATACGATCATAAAGTTTTTAAGATAATTATGAGTCGATTTCGAGAGCCAATTTCTATCAGATTATTTGTTGAATGAGGCTTGCTTATCACTGTTTAGCTGATTTATTGTTTTACTTTGCCGTTTATTCTTATTTTTTAATATTACGTTTTATAAGGAATGCTATATGTGTGCTGTCCCTGTCATTATCCCCGCTATTGATTTAAAAGATGGTAAATGTGTGCGCTTAAAACAAGGCCGTATGGAAGATGATACGGTGTTTTCAGATGACCCTGTCGCTGTAGCAGCACGTTGGGTAAATGAGGGCGCGCGCCGGTTACATCTGGTCGATTTGAACGGCGCATTTGATGGGGTGCCAGTACATAAGCAAGTCGTCAACGACATCGCCAAAGCTTTTCCGCAGCTGCCTATTCAATTGGGCGGCGGTGTGCGTAATATGAACACCATCGAGCAGTACATCACTGCCGGACTGACCTATATTATTATTGGCACTAAGGCTGTTGAAGATCCTGATTTTGTGACCGAGGCTTGCCGCGAGTTTGCTGGACATATTATCGTAGGTATCGATGCCAAAGACGGCATGGTTGCGACTCATGGCTGGGCGAATGTGACAGACACCAAGGCCACCGAGCTTGCCAAACGCTTTGCCGATGTGGGCGTGTCTTCAATCGTTTATACTGATATTGCCCGTGACGGCATGATGCAAGGTGTCAATGTCGAGCAGACAGTCAATTTGGCGCGCGAAGGTGGCTTGCCAGTGATTGCTTCGGGCGGTGTGACCAATATGCAAGATATCGAATTGCTTAAACCTTATGGTGATTGTATTGAAGGCATTATTACTGGCCGCGCTATCTATGAAGGCACGTTGGACTTAGCGGAAGCACAACGTTATTTAGATAGCTAATTGATTTAGACAATTAATGGGTTTAAATGGTTAATAATGGGCTATATTAATTTTTAGCCCATTTAGTTGCTCCCATTAAGTTCTTCACGTTTAGACTGAGGACACTCGCTAGTTTTTAATCGTAATATTACCCAGCAAAAAGACTGAGCAAAGGATGCTTATGGCCGCTTATCTTGACCGCCTAATGACACGCAAGTTTTTAACGGTATGGGGGCAGCTGCTGTTACTACTAAGCCTCGTTTTTACTTTACCCGCTTATGCTGCTGGTGAAGATATAGCCAGTGTCACGGCGGCCTTGGGTATAGAGAGTACGCTAGAAGAAATGCCTAATCCTGTTGCCACAGAAGGCGAGACCTCTGTAGAAGCCGACTCACAAAGTTTGCCACCTGCTGCCGATCCACCTGTGATTAGTGGCGAGAGTACCAACAATGCTCAAATCGAAACCACACCTACCCCTCTAAAAGACAATGACATTCGTCAACGTATCAACGGTATTTTTTCTGAAATAGAAGGGCTGCAAGCGGTCAGTGTCAGCGTTACTCAAGGCGTTGTGACGTTAGCAGGAGAAACTCCCAACGAAAAAAAGGCGCAACAAGCCATTAATTTGACCAACCGTTTGACGGATGTGGTCACCGTCGAGGACAATATCAATCGAACGCTGGATGTTCAGGATAATGTCACGACGGTTTATCAAGGTCTTAAAGCACAAGTTAAGAACTTAGTCAAAGCCGTGCCCTTACTGTTGGTTGGTATTGTTATCTTTGGCTTGGTCACATGGTTTGGTAGTTGGTTTTCGAATCGAAAAAAAATGTGGCAACGGCTCACGCCCAATCCTTTCGTCGCTGAACTGTTGGCACAAACCGTCAAAGTAATCTTTATTATTTTTGGTTTGATTTTAGCGCTGAGCTTGATAGGGGCAGAGACGATCTTAGGTACGCTACTTGGCGGTGCTGGAGTCATCGGTATCGCAGTTGGTTTTGCAGTCAAAGATACCATTGAAAACTATATTGCCTCTTTGATGCTGAGTATTCGTCAGCCGTTTCGCGCTCGTGATCAGATTGTCATCAACAGGCAAGAAGGCATTGTGGTGCGTTTGACGTCACGTGCGACGATTTTGATGACTTTAGATGGCAATCAGCTACGTATCCCAAATGCCGAAGTCTTTAAAGGCACTATTCTAAATTACACCAAAAACCCTGAACGGCGCTTTACCTTTGAGTTGGGTGTCGATGCCAATGACGACCCGCTTGCGGCCATTAAAGTTGGTATCGATGCGATATGTCAGCTGGATTTTGTCTTAGATGAACCCAAAGCCATTGCGGTCATTACCAATGTTGGCGATTCCAATATTATTCTAGAGTTTCAGATCTGGGTGGATCAATCAGAAACCGATTTTGCCAAGGCACGTAGTATTGCTATACGCGAAACCAAGCACGCCTTAGAAAACGAAGGATTTAGTCTCCCTGAACCCATCTATCGTCTACGCTTCAATGATGAGTTAGAAAAAGCTTTGGAACACCTGCAAGGCAATAACCGCTCTAACCAAGCTAATGGGACTAATGCTGATATGACGATTACACCGACGACACCAGAATCTATAGGTATCAATAAAGTCGATAATAGCAGTGCTGATGACAAAGACAAAAAACAAGCCAAAGCCCGCGCTAAATATATCCTACAAGGACGTAATGCTGAAGAGGTGTTGAGTGCCCGTCCTGACGAAAAGTTAATGGAAAAAGTCGAACAAGAAATTGCTGAAAGTTCAGATGAGACTGATTTATTGAGTAATAATAGTCCGCAAGAGTAAATATCTAAGCAACCTCAAAACTAGGCATAAAAAATGCAGTGAAACGTATAAGACAGTTATCATATAAAATATACGAGACATTTTTATGCAAATGAAGCATCTGATTATATTCGCCCTAGCTGGTATTGTCCTCTTAATTGGTTTCAATATGTTTAACAGCAATCGCCACGAGAGTCGGATAGCGGCGGCGACCAGTAGTACCACCATATCGCCGGATACTACTACCAGCTCTGAAGATACCGTGAACACCGACACCGATATCGCAAGCCAGCCTCTTGGTAAGCAGCCTAAAGCCATTCTCGATAATGCCACTGCCCAAATAGAGCAAGCAGAGCAGGTCAATCAAGAGCGCGTAGAGCAGATGAGTGCTGCGCAGTAGTTGACCAGTTATCACTTATTCATCGCGCACAAAAAAAGGCTAAAGATAAACTTTAGCCTTTTTTATTACGTTCAGTTTTTATTAAGAGTTAGCTTTTTTTGCTTGCGCCTTTATTGTTTCGGCTACTGCTTTTTCTAGCGGGGCTCTTCTTTGGCTGATCTTTTTTCGTTTGATTCATCTCGCTAGATTGCAATTTCGCTTTAAGATCAAAGTCGATTTGTAGCAGATCCATATTGACTCCAGCTACTTTTACTTTGACCAAATCGCCCAAGCCAAATAACGTACCTTTATCTTTACCAATGAGTTGCTGTTGCTGCTCATCATAGACAAAGAAGTCATCGCCGACATTAGAGATATGAACCAAGCCATCGATATATAGGTCAGTTAAGGTCACAAATAGACCGAAGCTAGTAACCGTCGTCACCACACCGTCGAACTCTTCACCGACGTGATCTTTCATATAATGACACTTGAGCCAAGATTCTACGTAGCGCGATGCTTTTTCAGCACGGCGTTCAGTATCTGAAGTCTGTGTGCCAGCACCTTCTAAAGAGAAGTCCATCACTGGCTGCTGACTTTTAGTCACTTTTGCTTTAATCGCGCGATGCAGCATGAGGTCAGGATAACGGCGAATCGGCGAGGTAAAGTGGCTATACTCGTCATAAGCCAAACCAAAGTGACCAATATTGTCAGGCGAATAATTCGCTTGCATCATTGAGCGCAATAGCATGCTATGGATACTAATCGCATCGGGTCTTTCTTTGGTGGCTTCGATAATCCGCTGGTAATCCGCTTGCGTTGGGTTTTCTTCTGGGAAGCTTAAGCCAAAGTTTTTCGCGTATTCATGGACACGTAACGATTTTTCGCCATCAGGTTTATCATGGTTACGATATAAGACCGGTAGCTCATTTTTTAGCGCAAAATTGGCAGCACAGGTATTGGCGAGCAGCATACACTCTTCAATAAGCTTATGTGCATCACCACGAGTACGCGGTAAGATGGCTGCGATACCACCTTTTTCATTGAACTTGATATAAGTTTCAACCGTCTCAAACTCCATTGCATGACGCTCTTCACGCTTTTGCAGTAGTAGCTCATACAATTGATGCAGGGTATCGACAGATTTTTTGACTGCTTTATTGCCTGTTAATGAATCAGGGATACTAGGATCTTTTGGATTCTCAAGATAGGCATTCACTTGGTTATAAGTCAAGCGTGCTTGTGAATGTATCACCCCAGGATAAAAATCATAACCGGTGACCTTGCCTGCGCGAGATATCTTGATATCAGCAACCATACACAGACGATCAAGGTCTGGGTTCAATGAGCATAAACCGTTAGACAGTACTTCAGGAAGCATCGGGATCACGCGATGTGGGAAATATACTGACGTCCCACGCTCGTAAGCATCTTGATCAAGCGGCGAGTTTGGGGTGACGTAATGACTCACATCAGCAATCGCTACCAAGACGCGGTAGTTACCACCAGAGCGTTTTTCAGCGAATACCGCATCATCAAAGTCACGCGCATCTTCACCATCGATGGTAATGAGAGGTAAATCACGCAGGTCTGTACGACCTTTTATATCTTTTTCAGTCGGCTCTTTATAGTCATTGGCCTGTTTAAGTGTTGCTTCGCTGAAATCAGACGGAATATCGTAGTTGAGCAGGGTAGTCTCGATGATTAATTCACGATCGTTATCATCAGATAAGACTTCAGTGATTTTACCAGTAGCAAACTCATGCTGATTTGGCCAGTCGATGATATCTACTTTGACTGGTGCGCCTTGCTTAACTTCGAGAGCTTGCACATTCTCTTCAGTCACTGTAATCGGCTGATGGTTATTGGGACTGCCAAGCTCGACACAGTAGCCATCTTCATCACGCGCAAGCGTACCGATGAAATTATTTTGACGACGTTCGATGACATCGACGATACGCCCTTCGGTACGACCACGGTTATCCGTTGAGGTGCCAACCGCTTCAACGGTATCGCCATTAAAAACCCAGCGCATTTGTTTTTCATGCAAGAATAGGTCAGGCATGTCGCTTAGTAACACGAAACCAAAGCCTTTTGGATGCGCGGATACTGTACCCGTTACGATATCTTGCTTGGTCACTGTGCGGTAGCGATAAGGACGACCTTCGCGGTTTACTTGTCCATCGCGTGCCATTGCTTTGAGGCGATTGCCTAAAGCGTCAAACTGATCAGGATCATCAATATTAAAGGCTTTTGCCAATTGTTGATGTGTGACTTCGCCATGCTCATTAATCGTGCCGAGTATCAGCTCGCGACTAGGAATGGGATTGTCATATTTTTTTGCCTCACTTGAGGCGTTTGGATCGTTCCAACTCATAAATTACCGTATCTATTTTTAAAATTATTAATAATGGCTATCTTAACACGAACGACATGGCAATATCTTGCGTCAATTGTCTTAAGTGTATTCGGTAGCAGGAAGTTGTCATCTTTAATCGGCAACAACTATCAAAAAATCAAATGTCGATATCGACTGTACCTGATTTATTGGTTATCTTTTTACTGTCTATCTCTTTCGATACTTCTAATACTGTCGTTTGATTAGACTTATCCAAATATTTTTGGGCTTTATCGACTTCAGTGGTCAAGGTATTGACCGTCTGCTTCATATTTTCTAGCGCTTCAATTTTGTAATTACTGATCATATCCATCGTATCATAGACATTATTAAAGGCATTTTGTAGTTTATCAAGCTCAATAGTGCTACTGGTTGCTTGCTCATGAATTTCACCAGACTGACGTTTGAGCATGGCTGAGGTTGACTCAATTAAGCTGCTTGTCGTTTTGTTTAAAGCAGTAATTTGATCAAGTACTAGCTTCTGATTGGTCATCGCTTGTGCAACGACGACAGCCGTACGTAGCGCAGATACGGTGGTTGTGGTTGCTCGATCCACCCCTTTAATCAACTCTAGATTGTTTCTACGAATGGTATCAAGCGCCAGATAACCTTGGACATTAACCGCCAACTGGGTTAAAAAGTCCGTATTTTTTTGACGTACATAAAACAGCATCTCTTCTTTAATAATACGAGCTTTTTCAGGATCAGTTGCTTCGATTGCGTATACTTTTTGCTCTAGTTGCTCATCGATTTTTTTGCCGACGTAGACATATTGACGGATAGATTGCATCAATTCCCACATATTGACTTTTTCTTGCTCAATCATTGCATTGTCTTTGAGCAGCTCGTCTTTACCATTATATAGACTGGTCACCACGGCATTGATATGTGATTGTGCTGATTCATATTGGCGGAAGTAATCTTGTACTTTATTGCCAAATGGAATGAGACCGAATAATTTACGTGAGCTGGTCAGCTCTTTTTTGCTCGGATCCAAATCTTCGACGATACCGCGTAACTCAGTCAATGATTTTGCAATAGGGGAGTTATCGAACAAGCTGTCATTGAGGCTTTTCGCAGGTAACGCTAACATACGATTGGATATTTGTGCTGATTCGCGGATTTCTTTATTGCCCAAATTATGAATAGATTGCACGTTTTGTTGAAACTCAGCGCTACGTACAGAGTTATTCAGTACATGATCAACGAACGCATCGACCTTGGCATCAAGTTCTGGGATTTGGTTTTCATCCAACTTGACCATCTGATCAGCTTCACTTTTTTGTATTTCTTTGACCGGTTCAGGTGGTGTTAGAGAGATACTTGGCGTAGAGGCGTTTTCGGGTGGGGTCAATTCTTGCATGAAGTTTCCTATAATATCTGAGAGAGGCAGTGTTTTTGGCCAACAACGTTAATAGTCGTGGTACACGGTATCTTTATACATTTGATAATTTTTATTTGCACAGGGTTTTTTGCATAGGAAGAAATGGATATACAACAGACCTTTAGACTACCTTGTAATTAAAAGACTGAGAAGACAGATTTTGTAAATCACGGTCAGTTTAATATATCTATGGAACCGTTCATGACACTATTATTTGTAAGGTTAAATAGTAAAAAACCACCAATATCCCGCAGCATATTGATGGTTAAGATTATAAATATCTACGTCGACTTACAACTATGTCAACTCACAGCCACCACTAACAGTCATCTAACGAATAGATTACTTTTTCTTAGTTGGTCCAAGCAGCATACCCATTTGACGACCTTCCATCTTAGGGTACTGCTCGACGTTTGAGATATCAGCAGTATCTTCAATGATACGATCAAGTTGTTTGCGACCAATATCTTGGTGCGCCATTTCACGTCCGCGGAAACGGATGCTAATTTTAACTTTGTCTTGATCTTCCAAGAAGCTAACGATTTTTCTCAGTTTTACCTGATAATCGGCTTCTTCGGTACTTGGACGTAGCTTCATCTCTTTGAGCTGAGTCTGCTTCTGGTTTTTCTTGGCTTCTTTTGCCTTTTGCTTTTGATCATAGAGGAAATGCTTATAATCCATGATTTTACATACTGGCGGCTTAGCTTCAGGAACCAATTCAACCAAATCTAGACTGTCTTCACGTGCCGCTTTCATCGCGGTGTCGATATCGACCACGCCCATTTGTTCACCGTCTTCTTTGACCAGACGGACTTCTTTGGCACTGATATCTTCGTTGATGTTCAAACGGTTGGACTGTTTAATAGGTATTACTCCTCATCTGTTTTTGGGTTCTGTCGGCCTTTCTCAGCGACAGCTGTCTGTACTAATGCAATAAATTCAGGAACGCTCATCACGCCAAGGTTTTCACCTTCGCGAGTACGGACATTAACACTGCCCGATTCGACTTCTTTATCCCCTAATACTAGCATATAGGGAATACGTTCTAATGTTTTCTCTCGTATCTTAAATCCAATCTTTTCGTTACGCAAGTCACTAATGGCGCGCAAACCTGCATTTTTTAGTTCACTGACGACGTTTTCACAAGCTTCGCCTTGTTTATCGGTTATATTCATGACGACTACTTGCTGTGGTGCCAACCATACTGGCATCCAACCAGCATAATTCTCAATCAAGATACCGATAAAACGCTCGAACGAACCCAAGATTGCACGGTGTAGCATAATAGGTACTTCGCGCTCATTTTGCTCGTTAACGAATTCCGCATCGAGGCGCTCTGGCATATTCGGATCAACCTGAATGGTACCGCACTGCCACACGCGACCTAAGGAATCCTTGAGACTGAATTCAATCTTCGGACCATAAAACGCGCCTTCACCTGGCAGATAATCCCAATCAAGCCCTGAATTATCAAGTGCATCGGCCAAAGCTTTTTCTGCAAAGTCCCAAGACTCATCGCTACCGACGCGTTTTTCAGGACGTGTCGAGAGTTTCATAATAATGTTATCGAAGCCGAAATCTTCATAGACAGCAAGCGTTAGCTTAATGAAATCAGCGACTTCTTGCTGAATCTGCGCTTGAGTACAGAAAATATGCGCATCATCTTGAGTGAAACCACGTACTCGCATCAGACCATGCAGTGAGCCAGATGGTTCGTTACGGTGACATGAGCCAAACTCTGCCATACGTAAAGGCAAATCACGGTAAGACTTGAGACCTTGATTAAAGACTTGTACGTGGCAAGGGCAGTTCATCGGTTTTACCGCATAATCACGGTTTTCACTCGAGGTTGTAAACATGTTGGTGGCATAGTTGCCCCAATGTCCAGAACGCTCCCACAAGCTACGATCAACAATTTGTGGCGTTTTGATTTCTTCATAGCCATTATCGTATTGTACTTTGCGCATATATTGCTCAAGTACTTGATAGATCGTCCAGCCATTGGCATGCCAGAACACCATGCCGGGTGCTTGCTCTTGCATATGAAACAAATTAAGCGCTTTACCAATCTTACGATGGTCACGTTTTTCAGCTTCTTCAATACGCTGGATATACGCTTTTAGATCTTTCTTATCCGCCCATGCTGTACCATAGATACGTTGCAGCTGCTCATTCTTAGCATCACCGCGCCAATAAGCACCAGACATTTTCGTCAATTTAAATACTTTCAAGAATCGCGTGTTTGGCACATGCGGGCCACGGCACATATCGACGTATTCTTGATGATGATATAGACCGAAAGCTTCTTCACCGGGCATATCATTAATCAGCTTGAGCTTATAGTCTTCGCCGCGCTCTTCAAAAATCTTAATCACTTCAGCACGTGGAGTTATCTTCTTTATGACGTCATAGTCCTGCTTTATCAACTGCACCATACGTTTTTCTATGGCTTCCATATTCTCAGGTGTGAATGGCGTCTCACTATAGATGTCATAATAAAAGCCGTCTTCGATTACTGGACCGATGACCATTTTTACATCAGGATAGAGCTGCTTGACTGCGTGCCCTAATAGATGGGCCGCCGAGTGACGAATGATATCGACACCATCAGCATCTTTTGGGGTAACGATTTCCACCTTGGCATCACGGGTGATTGGATCAGAGGCATCAACCAACTGACCATCTACACGTCCCGCAACCGTCGCTTTGGCAAGTCCTGCACCAATACTTTGTGCCACTTCCATGACAGTCGTGTTGCCTTCAAACTGTTTTACGCTACCATCGGGTAAAGTAATCGCTACCATAATCTATTCACCTTTTTGCGTCCGTTGGCAGTGATGATTGCAACAATCAATCATGTAACCGTAAGACTGCGTCAATTATATCCAACCACTGTGATATGTTGTAAGAGATAGGCATTACTTAAAAGCGCAGACATATAATCGCGTCACGATAATAGAAAACAAGCTGCCTTCTATATTAAGGTTAAGCAGAGCTGCTCTTAAGCAATGTTATAAAAGCGGCTATTATAGCAAAAACCGTCTATAAACACTAGATAGCAAGGGATTAGGTCATCTTCTATATATAGGTATGCTTTGATCAATATCAAGAGTGATGAATATAGGCGTGATCCGTAGCTACAGATGAACTGTATATTTCATAGCGTAATAAAATGATTCACAGTTTTTGAGGGGCAGACTGAGCTTATTTATAAGTAGGCTGAGCTTATATATAATAGATAGGAGATAAACGCCAAAGACTATGTTTAGAATCTAACTTCAACTTTTAATAATTTGTAGCTAAACAATTGAAATATATAAAGTATTATAGGTATCGCAAAATTAATTTAAAAACCTTCAGTAAAATGGTTGACACAGAATTTAAAGCGTCTATAATACGCCCTCATCAAGACGAGCTGGAAGTAACTAGTGTGTAGATTACACATTAATAACCCA
>NZ_CAJHBP010000011.1:0-107088 GCF_904846665.1 Psychrobacter sp. Pi2-51 | reverse complement strand
TCTGCACAGGCACAGCAAGCAAGAAAAATTGATATCAGCAGTGCGTCATGTATCGATATTACTTTTCACTGACTATATAGGCACTATTACCTTTTTATCTACGGATAATAAAAAACACCCCGCAGCTCTATAAAACTGAGGGGTGTCTTGTTGTTTTTAACTCAAACTAGCTGCAAAAGTATTCAGCAGCAACGTGACTTAAGTCAAGCTATCTAAGTCTATTATAACGATGTTAAAGCCTCATTAAATAAAGTACTTGGACGCATGACTTTTTCAGCCAATGACTCATCTGCCAAGTAGTAGCCTTTGATGTCTACCGCTTTGCCTTGAGCCTCATTGAACTGTTTAATAATGGCGTCTGTATTGCTCTTAAGCTTTTGCGCAAATGGTGCGAATTGCGCTTTAAGGTCTGCATCTTGGTCTTGCTCAGCAAGCTCTTCAGCCCAGTACATCGCCAGATAGAAGTGACTGCCACGGTTGTCCAACTCACCCGTCTTACGTGACGGTGACTTGTCATTTAGCAGCAATGTTTCAGTGGCTCTATCAAGCGTATCTGCTAAGATTTGCGCTTTAGCATTGTCGTCGTTTTTGGCCAAATGCTCCAACGACTCAGTCAAAGCTAAAAACTCACCCAACGAATCCCAACGTAGATGGTTTTCTTCTACCAGCTGCTCAACGTGCTTGGGTGCAGAACCACCAGCACCAGTTTCAAACAAACCGCCGCCTTTCATTAGTGGCACGACTGATAGCATCTTAGCGCTCGTTCCTAGCTCTAGGATAGGGAACAAGTCTGTTAGGTAATCGCGTAAGATGTTACCCGTGGCAGAGATAGTATCTAGACCGCGAGCGACACGCTCTAAGGTATAACGCATGGCGCGAACTTGTGACATGATTTCAATGTGCAGACCGTCAGTATCATGATCTTTCAAATACATGTTAACTTTTTTGATCAGCTCGTTCTCATGTGGACGGTACGGGTCTAGCCAAAAGATGACAGGCGTATCTGAATCACGTGCACGGCGGACGGCAAGCTTCACCCAATCTTGGATAGGGTCGTCTTTAACTTGACACATGCGCCAGATATCACCTTTTTCCACATCTTTTTCAAGCAATACTTCATCGGTATCAATATCTACAATACGGGCAATACCAGTAGCACTAGACTCAAAGGTTTTGTCGTGTGAGCCATATTCTTCTGCTTTTTGTGCCATGAGGCCTACGTTAGGAACCGTACCCATGGTAGTTGGATCAAAGTTGCCATGCCATTTACAGAAATTGATCATTTCTTGATAAATACGGGCGAAGGTAGATTCTGGCATGACAGCTTTGCAATCATATAGTTTGCCATCAGCGCCCCACATTTTACCACCATTACGAATCATGGCAGGCATTGACGCATCAACAATAATATCGCTTGGTGAATGGAAGTTGGTAATACCTTTTGAAGAATCAACCATCGCTAGACGTGGGCGATGCTCTTGGCAGGCATGCAAGTCTTGCTCGATCTCTTCACGTTTAGATGATGGCAGGGCAGATATTTTGTCGTATAGATCAGCCATACCATTGTTGACGTTAATGCCTAGCTCGTCAAAGAAAGCACCATGCTTGTCAAAGGCATCTTTATAATAAATTCTAACCGCATGTCCAAACACGATAGGGTGCGAAACCTTCATCATAGTGGCTTTTACGTGCAATGAAAACAAGATGCCAGCTTCGCGGCAATCTTCCATTTCTTGCTCATAAAACTCTAGCAGCGATTTTTTGCTCATGACCATTAGGTCAATGACTTCTCTATCAAGCAAAGCAATTTTTGGCTTCAATACTTTCGTCGTGCCATCATCAAGTAACAGCTCCATACGCACGTTACGGGCTTTATCCAAGGTCATCGATTGTTCGCCATCGTAAAAGTCACCGCTGTGCATATGCGATACGTGGGTACTTGACCATTGCTTCCACTCGCCCATAGAATGCGGATGCTTGCGCGCAAAGTTCTTAACGGCTTTTGGTGCACGGCGATCTGAGTTGCCTTCGCGCAATACAGGGTTAACCGAGCTGCCTAGACTCTTACCATAGCGCTGACGAATTTCTTTTTCTTCGTCGGTTTTTGGATCTTCTGGAAAGTTAGGGATGCCGTAGCCTTTGCTTTGTAGTTCTTTGATACAGGCTTTTAGCTGCTGAACAGAGGCGCTGATATTTGGCAGTTTAATAATGTTGGTATCAGGATCTTGCGTCAGTCGACCAAGCTCAGCTAGATTATCAGGAACGCGCTGATCTTCATTTAAGTATTCTGGGAATTCAGCCAACACACGCGCAGCAACAGAGATATCAGTGGTTTCAACTTCAACTCCTGCGGTTTGGGTAAATGCTTTGACAATAGGTAAGAAGGACAAGGTTGCTAGCGCTGGGGCTTCATCAGTTTTTGTATAAATAATTTTTGACATTATAGTAGTGTATCCCTTTAGGCTGTAGTTAATATTAACGCTTAAACAAATGGGTATTTCTATAGAGACTCTATGCGATAGTGAATCGTGATTGAATCAAATGTATCATGAGTCGTCTCTTTGAGACTCTCTGTGCAAAACTGCCTGAAAATAGCTGGCTGGTTATCATTAACCCACTATAGATCCTATGCGATGTCAATCTCGCATAATGAACCAATTGTACTATTTTTATTCATATCTCATGTATACAAATTATATTAAGCTAATAATAGCCTTATTCTACCAGTCATGGGCTTTGATATCATCTTTTCTATACAATTACCGTTTTTTAAACCCGTTTTTTTGAAGTGTTAAAGTGGATACCGACAGTCATAATATCAAGGCAATCAACAGATAAGCGGTACACCACATTATTTATAAAAATAGAACGGTTAGGGCAGTTAGGGCGTGTCCTTATTTTTAACCCATTTAGGCATTTTCGTTCAGATTGAGGACATGCCCTAGTTTAGTAAAGTCATCTACATTCGTGTGGCTGGCTTTTTTTATGCTATTTTGATAGTTAGGCATGCTGCGTAATATTTCAAGAAATATTGTTATTTTTGCAAATTGTGACAGCAAAAGCACTCACATTTGGTAGGCTAGACCATTACGAAAAACAGTGTAGGTACTATGACTTTACAATATGCGCTACTCAATGATACCAGCTGGCAGAGCCAAGCACAGTGGCAAACGCCAGACACCCCTTTTATGTCATTTGCTTTTTGGCAAATACTGACTGACACGGGAGCGATTGGTGAGCAGGCAGGGTGGCTACCGATATTTATTCTGGTACATCGTGTCGCCGATTATGCTGATAGCACCGATAGCGTAACAGACAGTGTGACAGACACAGCCCTGCAACCTGTCGCAGTCATGCCAGTATTCATAAAGGGTCATCATCGCGGTGAGTTTGTGTTTGATCACTCATGGGCGGAGGCTTATGCGCGCTATGGTATCGATTACTATCCTCGGCTGGTCACCAGCGTGCCCTATACACCGATTACAGGTCAGCGTCTTTGGTTGGCAGCTGGTGAGCATTTGAATGATGATATTCTCAAAACAGCCATTGCTGGTGTTGATGATGTCGCTCAGCAAGTGGGTGCCTCAAGCTGGCATGGATTATTTGTCACGCCTGAGCTGGCATCTATTGCCACCACGTCTATGCCCATTGA
The DNA here is from genome assembly GCF_904846665.1 of Psychrobacter sp. Pi2-51. Lineage (NCBI taxonomy): Bacteria > Pseudomonadati > Pseudomonadota > Gammaproteobacteria > Moraxellales > Moraxellaceae > Psychrobacter > Psychrobacter sp. Pi2-51. The sequence goes on along the minus strand of NZ_CAJHBP010000011.1, from coordinate 103,436 downwards.
AATCGATATAGAGCTTGCGATAGCTGCCCAAGAAAGTGGTGTAGAGTCCGCTCCCATTGAGATGCCGATACTTGAGCGTCAAGGCTGTCAGTTTTTATGGCAAAATCAAAACCTCAGCCAAGACAGTCGGCCATTTGCTGATTTTGACGGATTCTTGGCGACACTAAGAGCCAAAAAACGCAAAACCATCCGCGCTGAACGTCGTAAGGTCGCTGAGCAAGGCATTAGCTGTCAGCGTAAGTGCGGTAATGACATCACGAATGAAGACTGGCAAGCGTTTTATCATTGTTATGTGATGACTTATGCGATACGCGGGCAAAAGCCTTATTTGACGCTCGATTTTTTTATGGCGTTAGCTGATAGTCTGCCTGAGCATATTATGTTGGCGCAAGCCATGGATGCTGACGGTGAAATTATCGCGAGTAGCTTATTTTTATACGATAAAGCCGACAGCGACAAGGCTGATGGTGATGTTGATAATAATGCTACCTTATACGGTCGCTATTGGGGCGCGCTCGGTGAGTATGATAGCTTGCACTTTGAGCTGTGCTATTATCAAGGGCTTGAGTTTGCTATCGAGCAAGGCTTGAGGTATTTTGATCCTGGTACGCAAGGTGAGCATAAACTGGTACGTGGTTTTATTCCAACGACGACACACTCGCTGCATCGTATCTATGATCCACGCTTTGTACCTGCGATTGGTGATTTTTGTGCCAGAGATCGTGAGCATATGGCACAGTATCGTCAGCAGGCATTTGAAGCATTACCATTTAACGCCGATAATATGCCAGACTTTGATATCAATCATTAATGCTCGATTTTACGAATATTGATTAGGGTCTGTTGAACATTCAAATATTAGCATCAGCCTTTCAGGGCAGGACTATTTTTTGCCAATACATGGCGAAATTGTCTACCCTAGAATGACTAGGCGTCAAAAATTTCACTGCGTATTGTCTAAAAAATAGCCACTGCTAGTTCCACATTTGAATGTTCAACAGACCCTATTATTAATATCTGCTTTTATCAATGTTACTTTTATAAATATCACGTTTATTAATAGATACTCGCAGCCGTTTATTTTCTAAATTCTCACTATTAGCCGTTAACTATGTCCAGTAACTCTTATGCCCAGTAACTCTCTTGCTTGTCCTGCCACTTTTATCCCGCCCTCTGAGCTATTGCCTTGGCTCAATGCCGAAGGCTCTCTCACTGCCGTACTAGAAAAAAGAGCAGGGCAGCCATTACGCGTAGAACGCAGTTTTGAGGGCTTTCGACCTTTAACGTTGCAACAAAAAAGACAACTAGGGCTGCAAGGCTCAATGCTGAATCGTCCATTACTGGCGTGGATACGTGAAGTACAGTTATATGGTAATGATAAGCAGCCGTGGGTAGAAGCGCAAAGTATCTTTCCTTTATCGACTCTAAAAGGCAACGCGCGGCGGCTGCAACAGCTAAAAGGCACGCCCATCGGCTACGTGTTATTTAAACGGCGTCGCACTTTACCCAATCAGCGTTTTATCAGTCATACCGATGCTGGCTGGCAACGACAAACGCGTTATGATTGGTATGGGCGCACGCTAATGATTAGCGAAACCTTTTTGCCAGCATTTTTAGCCAATGACGCATAGCAAATTGGAGTGGCTGTGAAAATGACAAGTGACGCATGATAAATAAAAAGACAAATTAGCATTATTATGGAATTAACAGTTGTTCGGTAATTTAAGAATATGGTATAAATACATTCGGGTAACATTTTTATACTTTTCTTAACATCAGGAACTTCTTATGAGTTTATTAAAGCCGTTGCTATCTGTATCGTCAAAATCCATGGTCTTGCTAGCGGTCAGCACGTCATTGCTTGCTTTATCTGTTAACGCAAACGCTGGTTTTTTGGATAGTATTTATGAGGTGCAAAACACCATCAGCTCAATTGGTAGAACGGCCGATACCATCAGAGGTAGCAAACAGGCGGTGTCTGACTTAGGCGAAGAAGTAGGCTTTACAGAAACAGTGGCTCAAAACACTCAGAGCAATACGGGAAAGCTGGTTTCTGGTTCTATATTGTCTGGCAAATTACAAAGTACCAAACTGCATTCACAGGCCAATAAAGCTTCAAACCCAATCGCTATCTTATCTCAGCAAGAAATTATGATTTACATGGGCACTGAACAAAATGGCTACTATCATGTACAAAGTGATAAAGGTGAAGGTTGGGTTTCTAAGCCATTGGTCAGCATCCAATAGTTCATTAGCATCATTTTTTAATTAAATACATATGGCTGTAGATTAAAAAATAGATTTGCCCTGAAAGGCTGCTACTAAAATCACCTCAAACGTTGTTGTAAACCTAGCTAAGGTCTCGACATTATCGTCGGTTTACGCCTAGTCTGGGGCGATTTTAGTGATCAGCAGTCCTAATATTTGAATGTTCAACAGACCTTATTCTATTGGCTATTTATCTGTGTTATATGGCCATTTAATTCCCTCATCTTAAGGTGAGGTTTTTTTGCGTTCGCAGCACAATTTTTCATGTTACACTTAATCTTTCGCAGTAATATCGATGTAAATGTATATCGGTTTTATTGACGAATCAGTCAAGTTAATAGCAGGCCACTCGCCTGTGTTTGTTCTTATTTTACTCTTTGCTAATAGACGCCATTCACAATAATGGTCATACCATAAAACAGATTGTAGAAAAACAGAGTGCAGAGGTATTAAACATATCTCGAGCGACGTTGACGCAGTAGTTGTTTTATTGTGGGCAGGCTATCAGCTTCTTTTCAATGACGTTTTTTAATAACGTCTTTTAACGACAGTCACTACCTAGGACATCACTATGTTTAAAGATATTTCTATCAAAGAGTTTGATCCAGTACTTGCTGAAGCGATGGCTGCAGAAAGCGTTCGTCAAGAAAATCACATTGAGCTTATTGCTTCTGAAAACTACTGCTCACAAGCAGTGATGGAAGCGCAAGGTACTGACCTAACCAACAAATACGCTGAAGGCTATCCTGGTAAGCGTTATTATGGTGGTTGTGAGCATGTGGACGTTGTAGAGCAACTGGCTATTGACCGTGCTAAAGAGTTGTTCGGTGCAGAGTATGTGAACGTTCAACCACATTCTGGTAGCCAAGCAAACTCAGCGGTATTTTTAGCATTGCTAGAAGCAAATGACACAGTATTGGGCATGAGCCTAGATGCTGGTGGTCACTTGACTCATGGCGCACACATTAACTTTTCAGGCCTGAACTACAATGCCGTACAGTACGGATTAGTAGATGGCACTGGTCTTATTGATTATGACCAAGTAGACGCTCTAGCACGTGAGCATAAGCCAAAAATGATTATTGCTGGTTTTTCGGCATACTCACAAGTAGTTGATTGGCAGCGTTTCCGTGACATCGCGGACGAAGTAGGCGCTTACCTGTTAGTAGATATGGCTCACGTTGCAGGCCTAGTTGCTGGTGGTGTTTATCCAAACCCAGTACCATTCGCTGATGTAGTAACTACTACCACGCACAAAACCCTACGTGGCCCACGCTCAGGTATGATTTTGGCACGTGACGAAGTACTTGCTAAGAAACTAAACTCTGCGGTATTCCCGGGCAACCAAGGTGGCCCATTGATGCATGTTATCGCTGCTAAAGCGGTTTGCTTCAAAGAAGCATTAGAAGCCAACTTCTCTACTTACCAGCAGCAAGTGGTTAAAAATGCTAAAGCGATGGCAAAAGTGGTTCAAGATCGCGGCTATGAAGTCATCTCTGGCGGTACTGAAAACCATCTAATGCTAATCAGCCTAGTTAAGCAAGAAATGACGGGTAAAGAAGCGGACAAATGGCTTGGCGAAGCTCACATCACTGTGAACAAAAACGCTGTACCAAACGATCCAAAATCTCCGTTCGTAACGTCTGGTATCCGTATCGGTACACCAGCCATTACTACTCGCGGCTTCAACGAAGCACAAGCGGGCGAGTTGGCAGGTTGGATCTGTGACGTACTAGACAGCCGTGGTGACGAAGCGGTCGCTACTGAAGTACGCGGTAAAGTAGAAGCGATTTGTGCAGAATTGCCAGTTTACGAAAAAAACCAGTAAGCTCAAATCTATACTGATTTAGCCAGCTCTGATTCAGAGTTGTACAATAAAAAACCGCTTAGCTTTTGCTAGGCGGTTTTTCTTTTTTAATAAAAGGATAATTCAATGACGCTACGTATTCATGCTCTATACCATGTTGATTTTGAAGAACTCAGCTATATTAAACAGTGGGCAGATAATCAAGGTCATAGCATTACTGTCACTCGTTTTTACGAAAATGACTCATTGCCTTCTCAAGACAGTTTTGATTGGTTGGTTATTATGGGCGGGCCAATGAGCATTCATGATGAAGCTGACTTTCAATGGCTAGCGGATGAGAAGGCCTTTATTCAGCAAAGTATCGAAGAAGGAAAAACAGTCGTTGGTGTTTGTTTGGGGGCGCAGTTAATAGCGGATAGTTTGGGGGCAAAAGTTGCTCTATCAGGTATAAAAGAGGTTGGTTGGATGCCAATCCAATTAACCAAACAAGGGCTAGAGCATCAGCTACTAAAAGATTTACCAAAGCACGAATTTACGGTTTTTCATTGGCATGGCGATGGTTTTGAGTGTCCTCAAGGGGCGACTGCAATTGCAAAATCAAACGCTTGGGCCAATCAAGGTTTTATCTATCAAACGCCAAAACATAAAGAGTTAGGTACGTGGGTGCTTGGTTGGCAATGTCATTTTGAAGTGACTAAAAAGAGTATGGTGGATATGGTGATGCATGGGCAAGATTATATACAAGACGCCATGACTGACTATCCTCACACAGTTCAAGCGGGTGATGAAATCCTAGAGCTAGGGGACACTTATATTGCAGATAACAATGCATGGCTTTCTACAATGCTAAATAACTTAGTAAAGTATGGTTAATGGTTTGTAGACGATAAAAGTCCGGTATAAACGAAAGGACTAACATTTCAGAAAAGTAGATCATGTAACGCAAGCCTGTGCTGATATTGTCATTTTTCCCTTTTAATGATATGTGAGTCTATTATTTATGCTAAAAGATATTACCGACATTTTTCGATAATTATAGTGAGTTTGACTGACTCTGGCTTTCAGCTTTAAAGCGCTAAGTTGATGTTTAATTAAGAAAAATGTGCAAATGTTTTTGTTTATATAAAAATATTAGTATATAGTCAGCATTGAACATTTAGTAATAATACTGATACAAAGTATAATAAATAATTACACTTTGTATCAGTATCGCTGTAAATGATTATATAAATATTATTTTCACTAAAGGGGTTTATATGAAAAAACAATATTTAGTCGCAACGATGCTATTACTTATTACTACTCTTACGCAAGCAGCAGAACAACCATCAGGTCTAGCAGCATTTGGTGCTGGCCTCGATGGCTTTATGGCCAATATATTTGGCTGGTTCGTTGATCTTATTTTCTTTTCAGTACCTCTTGGCGATGTAAGCTTTCCGCTAATTGTAGGTTGGTTGTTAGTTGCCGCATTAGTTTTTACCTTTTACTTTGGCTTTATTCAGTTCCGTCATATAGGCCTGTCTTTAGATATTGTCAGAGGCAAATATACTGATCCAAACCCTGCTGTCAAAGAAGAAGGCGAGGTTAGCCATTTTCAAGCACTAGCCACTGCTTTGTCAGGTACAGTTGGTCTTGGTAATATTGCTGGTGTCGGTGCAGCACTCGCCATTGGTGGACCTGGTGCTACCTTTTGGATGATTATGGTTGGTCTGTTCGGTATGGCGACCAAGTTTGTAGAGTGTACGTTAGGTGTTAAATACCGTACGATCCTGCCTTCTGGTGCTGTATCAGGTGGACCTATGTACTACCTAAGCCGCGGTATGGCTGAACGTGGTATGGGTGGATTTGGTAAGGTGTTAGCCGTCGGTTTTGCCCTTATGTGTATATTGGCCACTTTTGGTGCTGGTAACATGTTTCAGGGTAACCAAGCCTTTGCAGTCATGAGCTCTACTTTTAGCATTCCAACGGATTACAGTATATTCTTTGGTATTGGTTTAGCGTTTTTAGTCGGTATGGTTATCATTGGTGGTATGCCGCGCATTGCAACCGTTACCGAAAAAGTCGTACCCTTTATGGCTTTATTGTATATCACAATGAGTGTCATCGTACTGGTTGCAAACTTTAATCATATCGGCGCCGCGTTTGGCGAGATTTTCACGGGTGCCTTCACTGGTGCTGGCGTGGCTGGTGGCTTTATTGGCGCGTTAATTCAAGGTTTAAAACGTGCGACTTTCTCTAACGAGGCGGGTGTTGGTTCAGCTGCTATTGCTCACTCAGCGGTAAAAACCAAAGAGCCTGCTACTGAAGGTTTAGTAGCGCTGTTAGAGCCTTTCATTGATACGGTTGTTATCTGTACTATGACGGCGCTCGTTATTACTATCTCTGGGGTGAACACTGTCGCAAACTTGCAAACCCAAGCGCTCACTGGTGTGGATCTAACCCGTGCTGCCTTTATGGAAACGGCGCCCATCTTCCAGTATTTCCTAGCTGTCGCGGTATTATTGTTTGCTTTTTCAACGATGATCTCATGGTCATATTATGGTCTAAAAGCTTGGACATACCTCTTTGGTGAAGGTAAAGGCGGCGAGATGATATACAAACTTATCTTCTTAGTTTTCGTTGTTATCGGTACCATCGTACAGTTTAGCTTTGTTATCGACTTCTCAGATGCGGCTCTGTTCGCTATGGCAATCTTTAACATCATCGGTCTATACTTCTTGATGCCAATTGTGAAAAAAGAAGTTAATTCTTTCATAGCTCGTGTGAAAAGTGGTGAAGTTAAAAAGTATAAATAATGGGTTCGATTGAACACTCTATTATAACTTGATAATTAAAAAAGCCCGCCAAGATCAGTCTTGGCGGGCTTTTCGATGGCTAGTATTCGTTATTTGCTAGATAGCTATTAAACTTTAGGTAGAAACGATTTATGCAGGATTGCCAGTTTGCGAAAAAATCAGTAAATATTAATCAGATTTTGCTGCAAGTTATATAACATAAAACCGCTTAGTTTTTGCTAAGCGGTTTTTTTCATTGGATCAAGTTTTGCTCTGTGACAGCATCAGCCTACATAAACGGCAACTTCGTAAATATCTGCAATACCGTCGCATTGACAATATCCACAAAGAAAGCACCAACCATTGGCACAATCAAAAACGCCTTAGGCGAAGGCAGATAGCGGTCAGTTACTGCTTGCATATTGGCAATCGCTGTGGGTGTTGCACCCATACCAAAACCGCAATGTCCCGCTGACAAAACAGCCGCATCATAGTTTTTACCCATGACTTTAAAGGTAATAAAATAGACATAAATAATCATGATGACTGTCTGCACCAACAAGATAATCAATACAGGGCCGGCTAGATCAGTCAATTGCCATAGCTTCAAAGACAGCAGCGCCATGGCTAAAAATAGACTCAAAGAGGCGTTACCGAACACATCAATCGAACGGTCAAACATATCAAAATTGAAGACCATCGTTAGCACATTTCGAATGATGACACCGCCTGCCAATGCCCATACGAAAGTAGGCAACTCAAACCATGTACCCTCTGCTACCAGTGTCATCACTTCTGCAAAAGCCAATGCCGCAGCAAAGAGCGCTAATGTTTCGATAGTAGAAGACGCAGTGATAAAGCGCATGCTATCTGGCCTCTCAAAGATTTCTTTATCACTGTGCGCGTTATCTTCGTCATGCTTGGTACTATATAACGACTGTGCGCCCGCGACTTTTTCAATATCACTAGGGTGTGGGTTGGCAGATGCGGGCTTTAGTCCAAGTCGATTAATTAAACGACGGGCAACAGGCCCACCGACGATACCACCTGCGACCAAACCATAAGTAGCAACAGCAATACCAAGTGTTGTCGCACCGACCACGCCATAGTCTTCTTCCAAAGTAATGCCCCAAGCACCTGCCGTACCATGCCCGCCAGTCAAGGCGATAGAGCCGGTGACTAGACCGAGCAGAGGATCAAGCCCCAAGGCACTTGCCATCGCCACGCCAACGATATCTTGTAAAATGATGAAGACGGAGACTACGACAGTGAAAATTAATAAGGGTGTACCACCGGCTTTTAGCCTGCCAAAATCAGCACTTAAGCCAATAGATGCAAAGAACATCAGCATGGTCGCCGTCTGTAATCCTTGGTGAAAATTAAAACTATACCCCCAAACCATATTGAGAATATAGACGATAATAGCAGCGACCAAACCACCGGCAACCGGTTCGGGAATATTAAAATCTTCTAAAAACTTGACTCTCTTCACCAAAAATCGGCCAAGTAGCAGCACCAAGGTGGCTAATATCAATGTGTAATAACCGTTTAAGGTAATCTCCATAGGTTAATCCTTTCTATAAAATAAATTAACCTGAATTCGGGATAAATATGGCTTTATCTCGAATTCAGGTTTCTATGATTACGACTAATTATCGGTGACTATCAGCTACGCTCAGTGATTAGACTTCGTCCTCAGACGGCACAATGAGCCACAGTTGTGGTTTGCCAAATTCTCTATAGGCATCCTCAATGATGCTCTTAAAGACATTGAAATCTTCGGTATTAATCCTTTTTATCACCGTCAAATCAAGCGTTAAATGCACCACCTCGCTATCTATCAAGCAGTCCCACGCGCTGTCCCAGTTGTGCGAAAAATAACTGGGGAAGTCACAGGCGCGGGCTAGACTCGTCAATAGCGTGGTTTTATCCAGTGCGTCACCCACGGGTATGGTAACAGCCTCAATAGGAATGACCGCATGTAGTGCTGTACCGTTTTGGTTAATGTGGTTTTGATTAACATAGTGGATGGCTTCACTCATTTTAATTCACCTCCAATTTTCTAAAGCTATCATAATGGTCGACCGTCAAGTAATAAACGGTAGGTGGATAGCCTCCGGTAACGATACGCCGCGCGCCGCGATGTGACACATTAGGGGTAGGTACGGTATATTCACGGTAATAGCCTTGCGACTGCGCGGGTAATCTGCCCTCACGATTATAAAACGTCGTGCCATCTTTATTTGGATAAGGAAAAGGCCCGCCTTGCTGAATGAGCGCTACCGTCCTATCTATCTGAGCATCACCCGTTACGCCAGAGTTGGTTGCTGGGCTTGAGCCTTTAGATGCCGATATCGTCGTCGACTCAACACCATCAGCAAAGAAAGTAGATTTTAAGTCACCAAAGAAATAAAACGCGACGGCGATAATAGCGATAAGGCTAAATAGGGTAGAGCCTAAGCTTCTCTTATTTTGATTACCACTTTGACTGCTGCGATTTGAGACGCGACTGCTATGATTTGAGCTACGACTACTGTGCTGGCTATTTCGTTTGGCATTATTAGGACTGTGCTTGGGCACATTTGACGCAGTGTCATTGTCAGTGTCTGCTTCAATGCTCAGTGAAGATGACGTGACTTCAGTGGCTCGTAATTGGTTCTTATCATTACGTACACTATTGAAATAGACGCTTTGGCCGACGGTTATCGGCTGTGACAATCGAACTTTACTGACATGAAAAAACACATCCTCATTTTGATCGTCCACATCGATAAAGCCATAGCCTTTATCTTGGTTCCAGTGCTTAATCTTGCCACTTTGCATGGGTCGGCTTTCCTATAGATTATTTTTATACAAAATAACAGGTATGCAGCATATATAACATATTGTCATTCATAAAAAAACGCCAGCAATTAAGCTGACGTTTTTTTTGATTATACGTTAAGTTAAACGGTAGGTGATAGGGTGGGACGCAATAAGCTAAGCGCGTGTCTCACCATGACCATAGACGATCCATTTTTGTGAAGTCAGACCTTCGAGACCGACAGGGCCACGCGCATGGATTTTGTCCGTTGAGATACCAATCTCAGCACCCAGACCATATTCGAATCCATCAGCAAAGCGGCTAGAGGCGTTAATCATGACGCTGGCCGAGTCCACTTCGCGGATGAAGCGTTGCGACTTGGTATAGTTATCAGTAATGATAACATCAGTATGATGGCTGCCGTGGGTATTAATATGCTCAATGGCTTCGTCAATACCTGACAAGACTTTTACCGCCAAGATAGGGGCTAAATATTCGGTATCCCAGTCTTCAGCAGTTGCGGCAGATAGATGACCTTTGAGCGCAGCATTGTCATTCAAGATGGCTTGCGACTTGTCATCGAGACGCAGTTGCATGGCATCATCGGCTTGAACGATGGCTTCAGCAATTTTTGGTAATAGCTCATCCGCGACTGATTCATCGACCAATAGTGTCTCCATAGTATTACAAGTGCCGTAGCGATGCGTTTTGGCATTGACGCTGACTTTGATAGCAATCTCAGGATCGGCATCACTGTCAATAAAGGTGTGGCAGTTACCGTCTAAATGCTTAATCACAGGGACTTTGGCATCACGGCTGATACGCTCAATCAAACCTTTACCGCCACGTGGGACGATGACATCGACATATTCTGTCATCGTAATCAGCTCGCCGACAGCAGCACGATCGGTCGTTTGTAATACTTGCACACTGTGCTCAGACAGTCCGACTTTTTTTAGACCTTCTAAGATACATTTGGCGATTGCTTGGTTGGATTCAAAAGCTTCAGAGCCACCGCGCAAGATAATCGCATTGCCTGATTTTAAGGCTAAAGAAGCTGCTTCCAATGTCACGTTAGGGCGCGACTCATAAATCATACCGACCACGCCGAGTGGTACACGCATTTTGCCCAAATGAATACCCGATGGTTGGTAAGTCATGTCGGTGACTTCGCCGATAGGATCAGGTAGCGCCGATACGTCTTTTAGACCTTGTAGCATACCATCGAAGCGCGCATCGTTTAGCTCTAGACGGTCAAGTAGGGCGGCGTCTAAGTCGTTCTTTCGACCGTTGTCCATATCGATTTTATTGGCAGACAAAATATCTTTTTTCGCCTCTAGCAATACGTCATAGATTGACATAAGGGCGGTATTTTTGTCGCTCGTATTGGCTGCTGCGAGAGCACGTGATGCCGCGCGTGCTTGCTTACCAACAGATTGCATATAGGTGGTAACGTCTGTGATGTTTGATTGACTCATAAATTTTTCCTTATAGTGATACATGTTCTAAATAGATAAAAGCGCCTAAAGAGGCGAAAATTTAGCAAAAAAAGCAGCTTTGGATGCCCATATGGCATTATGCTATTTAACATAGAGGAGATTGAGGCGATAGTAAAGATGATTTTGTGAACAGAGCCCGCTTTACAAAGCGCTTATGAGGGCTTATCTGGTGCTGTTTTGTTCGTCTTATTCTGCGTTTCTTATTGGATAACTGTTATCAATACACCACTCTATCTTTACGTGTCTTTAACAGAACTGCGCTGTAAATACTAAGGTAGCCGTGATGTATCGTCAGTATAGTAAGCACTAAGACAGTAACGCTATCGATAGATGGTGTTGAATCAAAAGACCATAGGTAATGGAGAATTGACATGGCTACTAAACAATATGCATATAAAAACTGGCTGACGGTTGGGCTGGTCGCAGGGGCACTGGCGTTGAGTGCTTGTGGCAAAAAAGATGAGTCACCAATGGAAACTGAACCGGCAGTAGATGCACAAACAGCAGTAGAGGAGAGCGCGACTGCAAGTAGCTCTGACGATATTGCCATTGCAAGTGCTGATGATGGCATGGCTGTTGGTGCAAATGATGATGTAGCAGTAGCAACCGCAGATGATGCAGAAGTGTTGGATGGTACTGAAAGCTCAGAGCATGTTTCAACGTACTAATCGCAGGCTATCAATAAACACTATCAATAGACACTATTAATAGACACTATTTAAGACGTGATGTTACCATCAGATAAAACAACGCCTAGTACACTAAAGTGATAAAATAAAGCTCAGTACCTAAATGCGGTCTGGGCTTTTTTTGTGCCAGCAGTCCATTGGATGATTCATGAGCTAATGCTGCGCAAAGTTTGCGTTTTCTCTGCATTATAGGAGACAATACCTCTCTTATGGTGTCTTAGCCATCGCGCTATCCTATTAAGGTGGTATGTAAGGCATTGCTTTATACTCTATACGATGCTGTTTTTTATTTTCGTTCTCACTCATATATATTGGAAGCCTGCTGAACCATGCTTGATACTGCAAAAAACCCGACTCGTCCTATCGCCTTAGATCTACAAGACGTCCATAAAAGCTATGGCTCATTGGCAGTGCTAAAAGGGGTATCGCTCACTGCCTATGATGGTGATGTGATCTCTATTTTGGGCTCTTCTGGCTCTGGAAAATCCACCTTATTGCGCTGTATTAATTTGCTTGAAAAGCCCAATCAAGGTCGTATTATCATCGGTAATGAAGAGCTGATGTTAAAGCCTGGCAAATCAGGTGAGCTACAAGCCTCAGATATCAAGCAACTGGAGAGTTTGCGTGCGCGTGTGGGCTTCGTCTTTCAAAACTTCAACTTGTGGCCGCATAAAACGATTTTGCAAAACATCATCGAAGGGCCAACGCAAGTTTTAAAGATTAAAAAAGATCAAGCGATCAGTGATGCCGAGCAGCTGCTTGATAAAGTGGGTTTACTTGATAAAAAAGATGCTTACCCTGCCAATCTATCTGGTGGTCAGCGTCAACGTGTCGCCATTGCCCGTGCTCTTGCTATGCAGCCACGGGTATTGTTATTTGATGAGCCAACGTCCGCCTTAGACCCTGAGCTGGTGAATGAAGTGCTGGCAGTCATGCGTGAGTTGGCAGAAGAAGGGCGCACGATGCTGATCGTCACGCATGAGATGCGTTTTGCCCGCGAAGTGTCTAGCCAAGTCGTATTCTTACATCAAGGAGTCGTTGAAGAGATGGGTACGCCCGAACAAATCTTTGACAATCCTACCTCTGAGCGTGTCAAAGACTTTATGGCATCGCATCGTCAAAACAGTTAGCCGCTTATTGTGGACTATCTTTTATGACATATCGCTCATGCCACTCAACTTTCTGATTGGTAATTGTCGTTAGCTATTTATTACCCAATAATAACAGTCGGTATGCAAAACGTTTGTTTTTGATATTTTACTCAGGTATTATCAAAAGGCTTACAGGCGGTCAATAATGACGGCTGCTTGTATCTTCTGCTATCTATATTTCTTGTCTGGCAGGGAAGTCAGAGAACAAAATATCAGAGCCCTACATTAAAACCCATTAGAATTTAAGGAATGTATGATGTCTAATTCTCGCCTATTATGGTCATCGATGACCGTCACTGCAGCGTTAATGCTGAGTGCTTGTAGTCAGCCTGCCGATGAAACGGCTGGTGCCAACGCTGATGCACCAGCGGCAGAAACGGCTGGCAAGACCATTCGTATCGCAACTGAAGGCGCTTACCCTCCTTTTAACTATACCAATGCCGATGGCACGTTGGCAGGTTTTGATATCGACGTTGCTAATGCCTTATGTGACCAAATGCAGGCCAAATGCGAAATCGTTGCCCAAGATTGGGACGGTATTATTCCGGGGCTATTGGCACAAAAATATGATGCTGTGGTCGCTGGTATGTCTATCACTGCTGAGCGTCAAGAAAAAGTTGATTTCAGTGAGCCTTACTTCGCCAATACCATGGTATGGCTAACCGATACCAAAGGCAGCTTTGATCCTACTTCGATCAAAAGCCTAACGCTTGGCGGTCAACGTTCAACGACGCCTGGTGCGTATCTACAAGATAATTATGAAGGCAAAGATGGCAACACCGTTAAGCTTTATGATAATTATGACAATGCCTATTTGGATCTAAAATCTGGACGTAGTGATGCAGTATTGGCTGAAAAAGTCTCAGCCAAATCATGGTTAGCAGACAATCCAGAAGGTTTCGGTGTTGTTGGTGACGAAATTGACAATGACGATAATATTGCCATTGCCGTCCGTAAGGACGACCCACTCAGAGACGACTTTAACAAAGCGCTGAGCGAAATCCGTAGTAACGGTGAGCTGGCACGTCTTGAGCAAATCAACTTCGGTCAGTAAGCGTTTATAAATGAGCTTGCAAGAAAGTGCGTTGATCAATCAGTATCGATCAACGAATAGTGGGTTAATACACGGCTGGTAAATATATTAAGGAACAATAGGTATGACAATTTCAATGACCTCATCAATGACTAAGAAAGCTTTGTGGCTTGCGCCGCTAAGCGCAGCAATGCTCATGCTGGCAGGGTGTAATAACAGCTCAGCACCAGCAGACAGTGCCGAAGCGGATGCAGCGAGCGATACGCCTTTGAATATCAAAATCGCGACCGAATCAAGCTATAAGCCTTTTAGCTACACAGATGCCGATGGCAAACTGATTGGCTATGAGATTGAGTTGGTTGACGCATTATGTGCACAAATGAAAGCAGAATGTGAAGTTATCTCGCAAGATTGGGATGGTCTGATTCCAGGACTGAACGCACAGAAGTTTGATGCAACCATCGCTGGTATGTCAATCACCCCTGAACGCAAAGAAGTCGTAGAATTTAGCGACCCTTATTTTCACAGTGGTATCATCTTAATCGGTAAAAAAGGTGATGATATCAGCGTAGAAGGTCTCGAAGGTCAGCCAGTCGCTTCACAGCGTTCAACGGTTGCCTCGCAATATCTACAAGATGAACATGACAATGCTGATATCAAGCTTTATGACACTCAAGACAATGCCTATCTGGATCTGACCTCAGGTCGTGTGCGCGCGATGATGTCGGATAAAGTAACGGGTATCGACTGGTTGAAAACTGAAGCAGGTAAAGACTACGAAGTCAAAGGCCAAGAAATCAGCACCAACGATGATGCCATGGGTATTGCCTTCCGTAAAGGCGATCCATTAGTCGCCAAGTTTAATGCAGCGTTGGCCGAGCTAAAAGCCAATGGCACCTATGATCAAATCACTGGCAGTTATTTTGGCACCAGCACTACGGCTGCCGCGCAAAAAACGACTGCTACTGGCAGTGTTGAGCAAGTAGTCGTCGTTGACGAAGGCAATGTCGATGCCAATGCGATGATTGCTGAAGAAGAGCAAACAGAAGCCGTGACCAACTAATACGAGGCTTGCCTGTATCAGGCAAGCATTGTTTTACGAAGTTGTTTTTCTAATATAAAAATCAAGGATGATCATGAGCAACTATCTTGTTCCAGCCAGCAGTATGACTTGTGCCTCAGTCAAAAAACTGGTAACGACCAGCCGCTGGTCAATGTCGCTACTGGGCATGGTATCGGTCTTTATGTTGGCGGGTTGTAGCAATAGTCAAGATAGTGCTGGTGATAGCAATTCAGAAGCTACCGAGGCCACCGCTGCTGATACAAAAGAAGTATTACGTATTGGTACTGAAGGCGCGTATGCCCCTTTTAACTATACCAATGCAGATGGCACACTGGGTGGTTTCGATGTAGATATAGCAAATGCTATCTGCGACGATATGAAAGTCACTTGCGAGATTGTCGCTCAAGATTGGGATGGTATTATTCCTGGCCTCAAGGCTGGTAAATATGATGCCATCGTCGCGGCGATGTCGGTGACACCTGAGCGTGAGCAGCAAGTGAGTTTTACGGATTCTTATTTTAGCAATGCCTTGGTTTTTTTGGCTAAAAAAGACAGTAGCTTTAATCCAAGCAATAGCGATGATATCAATGCGCACTCTATTGCCGCACAGCGCTCGACTATCTCATCACAGTGGTTAGAGGATACCTATCCAAAAGCCAATATGAAGCTCTATGATACCTTGAGTAATGCGTTCTTAGACTTAGGTTCAGGTCGCGTCGATGCGATGATATCTGACAAACTGCCAGCCATAGAATGGCTCAGCTCACCATCAGGCAGTAACTATGTGCTAAAAGGTGAAGAGATTGATATCAATGATAATTTTGCCATAGCCGTACGCCCAGGCGATCCGCTACAAGCGAAGTTCAATGAATCATTAGCCAATCTAAAAGCCAATGGTACTTACGACAAAATCAATCAAAAATACTTTACTGTATCAGCCGCCAGCACCAGTGCAGCGACAGTAGAAAACACTGAGCAACCAGCAGCAGATAGCACAGCGCAATAACCATTTGCTATCATGGTGCTATTCGCTATTGCAGTATGAATAACGAGGACATCGCCATCATGGCAATGTCCTTTTTTATTTGCTGGCTTTATTTACTGGCGAAGTGCCTTATGTTTTTTATACCGTTATTTGAGTGTTATTAAGACCTCCTGTTGTTTAAATGGTTATCGACTGTCAACTTTGGTCAAATCTCGCTTATTTTTTTTCTTCTTGCAGGGATAAGTAGCTATTTAGAGCGCGCTTTTACGTGTCAGTATTAACATAGCGTCCAGCGAGTATGATAAAATCAGCGCTCATTTTTACTGTGTCAATTACCGCGTCTATAATCGTGTAAATATTTTTTTTGTGCTATTAACTAGGTTGTCCGTATCAATTTGATATAAGATACGGTTTTAGGCCGCGCTCAGCTATTGATGCTGATCCTTTTAACTCATATTTTGCTAACATTGCTAATATAAAGAGACTGAGTGGATAATTGTGTTTGATTTACAAGGATTTGGTGCGCTTTTATTAAGCGGCGCTACCGTCACCATACAACTTGCCATGACCAGTTTGGTCATCGGTATGTTTTTTGGTCTGCTCGGTGCCACAGCGAAGCTGTCGAATATTTGGCTGCTACGTAAGCTTGCGACTGTCTATACCGCCACGATGCGCGGGATTCCTGAGCTACTTTTGGTACTGTTTATCTATTATGGCGGTTCTATACTGCTGATGAGCATTCTCAAAAAGTTCGGCTATAACGACTATGTCGAGATTAGTGCGTTTTGGGGCGGTGTCATGGCGTTGTCGATTGCTTTTGGTGCCTATGCGACTGAAATCTTTCGCATGTCGATTCAAGAGATTCCGATAGGGCAACGTGAAGCGGCGCAAGCGATTGGCATGCGTCCTTTCCAGACTTTTTATCGCATTACTTTGCCGCAAGTCTGGCAAATTGCTTTGCCAGGATTGGGCAATCTGTTTTTGGTGTTGCTTAAAGACACGGCATTGGTATCGGTGGTTGGTCTCAAAGATATCATGTATCAGTCCTCGCGCGCAGCGCAGTCAACACAGCAGCCGTTTACTTTTTATATGGCGGCGGCGATTATCTATTTGGGTTTAACCATGCTGATTACGGGCTTTATGATGTGGCTTGAATGGCGTGCCAATCCAGCGGCGCGCTATGCCAAAAAGCTGAGCCGTCAATCCGTTCAACGTCAATCGACCATAGGGTAGAGGAGAGATACTATGGATTGGAATTGGCAGGTTATTTTTGAGCATATCCCTGACTTACTAGGCGGCGCGGTTTTGACCGTTCAACTAGTGATAATATCAGGTGTTGTCGGGCTGCTCTTTGGTTTGGTTTTAGCTTTGTTAAGACTGTCTAAAAGCTGGGTGGTACAGATAATTCCTTTTTTGTATATTTTCTTTTTCCGTGGCACACCGCTGCTGGTGCAGATATTTTTGATTTATTATGGTCTTGGTCAGTTCGAAGCGGTACGTGATTCGTTCTTATGGGAGCCGGTACTGAGCAAAGCCTACTGGTGCGCTATTATTGCCTTTACGCTCAACACCAGTGCCTATTTGGCAGAAATCATTCGCGGTGCGATTCAAAATATTCCTATTGGTGAGCTAGAAGCTGCCGATGCGATTGGCATGTCAAAATGGCAAAAACTGACACGTGTTACCTTGCCGCGTGCTTTTGGTATTGTGATTCCAGCCTACAGTAACGAAGTTATCTTTATGTTAAAGGGTAGTGCGCTTGCATCCACCATCGCCTTGATGGATATAACGGGTGTTGCTCGTACGATTAGTGCCCGTACTTATACCTTAATGGAGTTGTTCTTTGCGGCTGGTATCGTCTACTTGTTATTGTCATGGGTGATCTTATTTAGCTTTAGACTGTTTGAAAAAAGAATGAACCGTCATGCCAGCTATGTGCCACCAGATGTGATGACCAATACGATTCCTTAGTTGTTTGTCATCAGATGGCTTATTATTGAAACGATTTAACGCTAACGTTATGCTAGATAGTGCTGAATTTGCTAATAAAATCTGATAATTTTGCTATGAGAGCCTGGGGCGTGTCCTCATTTTAAAAATGGTCACAAAAATGAGATAAGTTGCAGTCAAACAAGGAAAATAGCGCAAATAATATCGGGATATTAATCAGCTATTTGACGATGTTTGACAGAATTTAGCCATTTTTAACCCATTTAGATACAATCACTTGAATTGAGGACCCGCCCTATTATGAGCCAATCACCACATATGTCTTTAGTCAACGCCATTGCCGCAAGTGTCAATGATGATGACAGCGCTGAGAATGCCAATCAGAGCTTACGCGCGCCCATCGGAAAGGTCGTCTGCGTTGGTCGTAACTATGCCGCTCATGCCCATGAGTTGGGCAATGAGGTGCCAGCCGCGCCCATGCTATTTATGAAGCCAGCCTCTGCGGTGGTCTCTATTCGTCAAGGCGTTATCCGCCCAAATCCAGAAGTATTTGGCGATACGCATTATGAAGCGGAACTATGTGTTCAGCTATCGGCAGACCTATCAGCCGCGACGATTGAGCAAGCACAGCAAGCGATCGGCGGTGTGACATTGGGACTGGATTTGACCTTGCGTGACTTGCAAACTGAGCTAAAAGAAAAAGGTCATCCATGGGAGCGTGCCAAGTGTTTCGACGGTGCTTGTGTACTCGCTGATTGGCTCGATCCGCAAGCGTTCGGTGATTTTACTGAGGTGCATTATCAGTTGACCATTAATGATACGCTGAAGCAAGACGGCGATAGCGCTTTGATGTTGTTTCCAGTTTATGAATTATTGGCCAATATCAGTCATGCGTTTAGCTTACAAGCAGGTGATGTGATTATGACTGGTACGCCAAGTGGCGTTGGTATATTGCACGCAGGCGATAAGCTCATGTTAAAATTGGACGCGCATGAATGGCAGGCACAAGTGCAATAAGCTTGCTAAGATTACTATCAAATATCAAGTATCAAAAATCCCAAGTTAACGCTTGGGATTTTTTGTTTTATCCGTTGCCATAAAATTTTATCATTAAAAGGTTTGTCATCAAATTGTCATCTAGCTTTCAACGTACTGTCATAAATGCTCAGTAGACTTAAGCGTAATTCGTATTGTTGTGGCGGACAAAATACAGCCGCAACGAGCCTTTTTACGCCAATCCAGCCTAACAGCAAGGTGACTGATAATGACAGTATTGAATAATAAGCAACTGCTTGCCCACGAAGTCGTTGAGGACTCTAACCCTAGCGATAATATCGACTTTCAAACCATTATTAGTCGCCGCTTGAACCGCCGCAGTATTTTAAAAGGTGGCACAGGATTGACGGCAGCCGCTTTTTTTGGCGCGTTACCGTTGGTCGGCTGTAGTGACGACGATGACGGTAATACTGTCAATAATAGCGCAGGCAACAGTGCTGCTATTCCTGCACAGGGTGATCTCAAGCGTCCGGAAGCTTTGAAGTTTACCGCAGTGGCACACTCCACTGCCGAAACGATGAGCGTCGCTGAAGGCTACAAAGCGGAGATGATATTGCCACTGGGTACACCACTGATTTCTGGTATCGATGAGTGGAAAGACAATCGTGAGCAGTCTGCCGAGTCGTTCGAATGGCGCATGGGTGACAACCATGATGGCATGTGGTTCTTTGGTAAGAAAGGCGGCGCGTATGATGCTAAAGCGTCAGACAATGGCCTGCTGGTCATGAATCATGAATATGTGAATAGTAACGAATTGAGTCCGTTTGGCTACTATGTGACCCAAGATGATACTGCCGCCCCAATATTTAAAAATCGTCGCCTTGCTAGCGATGTGCGCCGAGAGGTCAATTGCCATGGCGTTGCGGTGGTCGAGATGAGCAGACGTGCTGACGGTACGGGCTATGAGATGGTGGCTGATTCAAAATACAATCGCCGTATTACTAGCAGTACGACCGCGCAGTTAGCTGGTCCTGTCGCTGGTTCTGATTTGGTCAAGACCAAATTTGATCCGACAGGCTTTCAGACACGTGGCATCAATAATAACTGCGGTGCAGGATTGTCGCCTTGGGGCACGTATCTGACCACCGAAGAGAACTTCCTAGGCGTATTTGCGCGTGGACAAGATGCCAGTCAATTGAGCGCTGGGTACAACTACGGGCGCGAACGCTACGGGGCTATGGAGAATTTTCCGGGTTGGGAGTATCTGTGGCACACACCTGAGGCCAAAGACGCCAAAATCCCTGACGAATTCTCACGTTGGGACATGACCGCTGTTGGGGCAAGCGCTGCCGATGATTACCGAAATGGTTTTAATACCTTTGGTTATATCACAGAAATCGACCCATTTGACCCAAAATCTGTACCTCAAAAACGTACCGCACTGGGACGTTTTGCTCATGAAAACTGTGCCTATGCGCCTGTTGAGCAAGGCAAGCCCGTGGTCTTTTATATGGGTGATGATGCTCGCGGTGAATATATTTATAAGTTTGTATCCAAAGCCACATGGTCAAATTCGGATATCGGTGGCGGTCTAAAATCTGGCGACAAGTATATGAATGAAGGCACGCTCTACGTCGCGACCTTTAATGAAAATGGTCGAGGCGAATGGAAAGCACTGATTCATGGTCAAAATGGACTGGACGCTTCTAATCGCGACTTGCCTTTCAATGGACAGGATGAGGTTTTAATCTTTGCCCGTGCTGCTGCTGACGCGCTAGGTGCAACCAAGATGGATCGACCTGAATGGGTGTCAGTTAGCCCTATGACTGGCGAGGTATATGTGACCTTGACCAATAATAAATATCGCGGCGAGCGTGACGACCAGCCCGTTTCAGCGTCCAATCCGCGCAGCTATGAAGCAGGTGGCAAAGCGCGTGGCAATGACAATGGGCATATCATCCGCTGGGCAGAAGCGGGCGGCGATCATGCGGCAACGACCTTTGAATGGGATATTTACCTGTTTGCTGCGCCTAGTGGTTTGTCCGCAGAGAATTTATCGCAGTTAAATGCCAGCAATGATTTGTCCTCGCCAGACGGCTTATACTTTGACCCACGTGGCGTGTTGTGGATTCAGACCGATGATGGTGCTTATACTGATACCACGAACTGCATGTTACTGGCGGCGCTACCGGGCAAGGTGAGTGATGGTGCGCTTACCACCACTTCGGCTGGGCAACAAACGCCAGTTGGCATGCTTGCTAGTGATGATAATATCAAACGTTTTTTCGTTGGTCCCGAAGGCTGCGAAGTGACGGGTATTACCATGACCCCAGACTTCAAAACGTTATTTATTAATATTCAACATCCTGGCAATACATGGGGTGCTATCGCTGGCGGCAAGACGCCGCGCTCAGCTACGGTTATGATTACGCGCGAGGATGGCGATGTCATACTGGCCGAGTCATTTATATAAACAATTAATACTATATAGCAGATTTATAAAAAATTAATCAGTCTAAAAAATCCCAAGTAATGGCTTGGGATTTTTTTGTTTTATGAGATCAATCACATCATCTAAGGCCTATCTCTATAAAATTATTAAGTTATTTGCTAAGAAACGTACCCGAAAGTCAAATCATTTCCCTTCTATTTGTCTCATTTAAAGGATAGTATGTAAAACTATCCCCTTTGCTGAATGTTTCAATATTATGAATCGTCCAAATTTATCTTATGCTGATAGTGTTATCCCTGATAGCGCTTACAGTAATGCCCGCACCCGTCATGAACTTGAGGCGCATTTCGTCTCAGACGATAACATGCCGCCGCTGCACGGTGATTTGTACGAGCAAATAGATCAACTTGAAGCCATCGATGTCGATGAGCTGGTCAAATTGTTGGCAGATGATAATAATGTGACGACGCTGCGTGAGCCTGTCTCTCTGGCTGATTTTTTTGAGGGCTTAGCCCAACTGGCGACGATGGGTGTGGTTGAAGTCACTGACATCGTAGAAGCCATCCACCGTGAGGTTATTTTGCGTCCTTTAGGGCGTTTTAACGAAGGCAATGTTAACAATTGGCAACGTGGTATCACTGGACGCATCTATGGGACGATACGCCATATTATGCTGATGGTTGGTAATAATCTCGCATCAGTGCTACGCATCTATAAAAGGGCGATCGATCAAAAAAGCTCACGACCATTGCCGGATTCTTTAAAGAAATTGGTCAATATCATCAATGGCGTCATGGGTGATCACCTCGTTAATAATGACAATGCGCTTGCTGTTCCGATGGTGCTATACGACAGAGACGGCAATCTACAACGCGAAACGCTATCAGGGCGTGTCGCTATTTTGTGCCATGGTCTATGTATGAGTCACCTAAGCTGGCAAGCACAAGAGGAAAACAGCCTAGGCGATGCCATTAGCCTCAGTCAACCTGATACCACGGTTCTGTATTTGGATTACAATACAGGTCGACGTATCTCGCGCAGTGGTCGCAAGTTCTCTCAATTGCTGCAAGAGTTGGTCGACAATAACCCAAACATCAGTCAGATAGATTTGATCGGTCATAGTATGGGCGGCTTGGTCTCTCGTAGCGCGCTGTTTTATGGCGAGCAAGAGCGCCTAGATTGGATAAAACGAGTGGGTAATCTCATCACGCTAGGCTCACCGCATCATGGCGCCGTGCTGGAGCGTATCGGTAATTATGTGCAAGACATCATCGCCAAGCTGCCATTTGCAGGCTCGCTTGCCAAGCTCGGTGATATGCGTAGTGCGGGTATCATTGATCTGCGTCATGGTAGTATTCGTGATGCTGACTGGAATTCTCTAGAAGGTCGTAATGTGCTGCCGCAAGACTTTCGTCACCCTGCACGGTTGCCAAGTGGTATCAAAACCTATTTTGTCGCCAGTGCTTTGATCGAGACGCATTACGAGTCTAAAGTGACAGATTTGCTAGGGGACAGTCTAGTGTCGGTCGCATCAGCGCTGGGCGAGGATGATGCTGAGCATGCGCTATTTGTACCAGATGGTCACAAAGCAATATTTTATGGTGTCAATCATATGAACTTAATTCATAGTAGACGGGTGCGAGAGCAAGTCGTTGAATGGTTGCTCGATAATGGACGAAGTGACTATGCTGGTAGAACGCGCATATATTCTTACCCTAGAAGTTTAGATGTGGCAGTGTAGAGGATTATAACCTCAAATTTTTACAGCATTTGAGGTTATAAAATATACGGCTTCTCAAACACAAAACCCCTCAAGCATCACACTTGAGGGGTTTAGTGTTTCTATAAAGGCTAATCCATAGTGATGAAAAACTTACTCAGCGAATATCGCTGCTACATCATCTTTATTGAACTTATAGACTTCACCGCAAAATCCGCAATCCATCTCAAACGTACCGTTTTGCTCTTCGACGATATCTAACGCTTCTGCTTCGCCGATTTGTTCGATTGCCATCTCGCATTTTTCGCGCGAGCAGGTGCAACCAAATGCTAGGGGAGCAGGGTCGGGTGCCACGATGTTTTCTTCGTGATACAAGCGATAAAGAATCTCGTTGGCATCCAGCGTCGTCAGCTCTTCTGGCTTGACCGTGCGCGTCAATACAGACAGACGCGTCCATAAATCATCATCAATACCAGCATCTTCATTTTGCTCGACTTCAACCGTTTCTTCAGCCGTACGCGGTAGCATTTGTACCAATATACCGCCCGCTTGCAAGCCGTCAGATGCAAGGTTAATCAACGTCGGAATCTGTGCAGATTGCTTCTGATAATGTGCCAAGCAGTCTGCCAAATTATCATGGCTACGCTCGACGATACCTTGGTACGGCTCACCACCTTCAGGCTGAATGTTGATAAACAACACGCCTTGTCCAGTCGCGCCCAGCTCAGCAAACGCTTCTTTGGCATGGGTCATATCATTCCAAGCTTGCACTTGCTCATCAGTCTCGCCCTTCCAGCTGGCAAGCGCACGGATGATACCGTCTTGATCGCATTCTGCCATCGCCCAATTCAGCAAGCTATCGCTGTCTGATGATTGCAACTGAATAGACAGGCGGCCGTTTATTTTAACCGTACTGATCAGCAAACTCGCTGCCGTCAACATCTCGCCCAATAGGCGTTTGATGGCTTCAGGGTAGGGCTTTTGGGCAATCGTGCTCGCATAGCTGCGTGATAGGCGTACCACATCACCGCGTACAGGCGAATCTTCAATAAAAAAACGTTGGCGTACGTCGTTGTCACCATGATTGCCAGCAGTTTGGCTGTCCGTATTTGGGACTTGAGTATCTTGTGTCATAAGTCATTTATAGTATTAAGAAGTTGTTAGCTTTATGGGGATTACTGCTGATTTATCAATCATAGTTACCATACTGTTTTATCACTTATGGGTAATAGTGATCGATAAGTGCCCTTATAGGTTCGTCAGATATCTGTGAACCTCTGTGGTGGTGTAATAGCTGTGAGCCATCGAGTTTCAACCAAAAAATAAATAGATTCCAAAATAACACTTCCCTCAAAAAAAAATCACCCTCTACCGTGAATTTGTTGTACAGTAACATTAAGTTGCATTGTGTTAAACAATAGCAACAACCGTACGGATGCGGGGCAGTCAGGTCAGCCAGACCTATGTCGTCCAAGCACTCATTTAATCTTGTGATAAAAGGATGTATTTCATGACCTACTCATTTTCCAAACCGTTGACTTTAGCTGTGTTAATGGCATTGGGCCTAACAGGCTGTAATAACAGCAGCCAAACCAGCACTGACGCGCCAGCAGATGATGCAGCGACTTCAGAGACTATGAACGGTACGCTACAAAAAATTAAAGATTCTGGCACTATCGTGGTCGGCTATCGTGACTCTTCTATTCCTTTTTCATATGTTGCCGATGATCCTAACCAACCTATGGGCTATGCGCATGATCTAGAGATGAAAGTGGTTGAGGGTATTAAAGAAAAACTCAACATGCCAGATCTAGAAGTTCGTTATAACCTAATCACCTCACAAACTCGTATTCCTTTGGTTCAAAACGGCACGGTCGACTTCGAGTGTGGTTCAACAACCAATAATGTCGAGCGTCAAGAGCAAGTGGCTTTCTCTAATGGTTTCTTTGAGATTGGTACACGTCTATTGACCAAAGCAGACTCTGGTATCAAAGACTTTGAAGACCTAAAAGGTAAGCGCCTAGTGACTACCGCTGGTACGACTTCAGAGCGTTATATTCGTCAGTACAACGACGAGAAAAAGATGGATACCGATATCATCTCTGCTAAAGATCATGGCGAAGGTTTCTTGATGTTAGAAAGTGGCCGTGCTGATGCCTTTATGATGGATGATGTATTGCTAGCAGGCGAAAAAGCCAAAGCTAAAAATCCTGATGAATGGGTTATCGTTGGTACACCGCAATCATTTGAGATTTATGGTTGTATGATGCGTAAAGACGATCCTGAATTCAAAACAGTCGTAAACGACGCGCTGAACAAAACCTTTAGCTCAGGCGAAATCAATAGCATCTATGACAAGTGGTTCCTAAACCCAATTCCACCAAAGAACGTCAACTTAAACTTTGAGATGTCAGACAACCTAAAAGCACTTATCGCCAATCCACATGATAGCGATCAGCCTAAAGTAGCAGTTGCACAGTAGTATTTGTCCTTCAATCTAGCTTGCTTACGTGTTCAGATCGGACTCATCGTTCATCTGACACGTAAGTTTTTCAATCGCTGTTCGGAGAGACAATCATGAATTATAGCTGGAACTGGGGTGTGCTCTTTGAGCATACGGGTATTGGCAACGAGCTGTATATCCACTGGATGATTACTGGTCTTGGCTGGTTATTACTGATTGGTAGTATTGCTTGGACCATTGCGATGGTCGTCGGTACTATCTTCGGTATCATGCGTACCTTACCTAACAAAACAGCTCGTCGCATTGGCACCGCTTATGTGACCTTTTTTCGTAATATTCCGCTGCTTGTGCAGCTATTTTTTTGGTTTTATGTGGCACCTGGTTGGTTGACGCCAGCGCTACAAGAGTGGTGGTTTAGAGATTTATCGCCGAATACATCCGCGATGCTCTCAGCCAGTATTGGTTTAGGACTGTTTACCGCAGCTCGTATTGTCGAGCAAGTACGTACGGGTATCGAGTCGCTACCAAAAGGACAGATAAACGCAGCGTATGCACTAGGCTTCACCATTCCGCAAGCTTACAAGCAAGTACTGCTACCACAAGCATTCCGTATTATCTTACCGCCGCTTAGCTCTGAGCTGACCAACTGTTTTAAGAATGCCTCTGTCGCCTCACTAGTTGGTGTCATGGAGCTCATCAGTCAGACCAAAACCATCAGCGAATACACACAGAATAGCCTCGAGATTTATACTTATGCGACGATTATTTATCTCGTCTTTAATCTCTCGCTAATCGCTATTATGGGTTTGATCGAGCGTAAATTACGAGTACCAGGGCTTATCGCAGGGAGTCAGAAATGAGTATGATGACCGAACTTGCGACCGCGTATCCAGGCTTAATGGGTGGCATGATTACCACGCTAAAAGTCCTGTTTTTGGCTATTATCGGTGGTATCAGCTTAGGTACTGTATTGGCGCTCATGCGCTTATCAGGTATCAAAGCATTAGAGATTCCCGCTAAGCTGTATGTTAATTATTTTAGATCCGTACCGTTACTGTTGGTGCTACTGTGGTTCTACTTTGCCGTACCGATGATTTATTTTTGGGTGGCGGGTAAGTATCTACAACTAGATGCGGCCTTTGCCTCTTGTGTTGTCGCCTTTATGATGTTCGAAGCGGCTTACTTCTCAGAAGTCGTCCGTGCTGGTATTCAATCTATCGGTAGTGGTCAGGTTAATGCGGCTAAAGCGTTAGGTATGACTTATGGGCAGACGATGCGTTTGGTCATTTTGCCACAAGCTTTTCGCAAAATGCTGCCATTGATTTTGCAGCAATGTATTATCTTATTCCAAGATACGACTTTAGTGTTCGCTATTGGTCTGACTGATTTCTTCCGAGCGGCATACGTACGTGGTGAGCTAATGGGACTATTGACGCCTTACATCTTAGGCGCTGGGGCTGTGTATTTCGTCCTAAGCTTGGCAGCTTCGGTAGGTGTACAACGCGTACAGAAAAGACTAAGGTTTTAATAAAGGACTGTTAAGCGTTAGAGTCGATCAATGCATGGTTATCTGAACATGGTTATCTGATCTCACTTGATAGGCTCTAATGCTTTCAAAATTTAACTGCATTTGTTATCAATGTATAGTTGATTCAGTTTAAAAGAGAGACAAGGCAACCGAGTGCAGATGTATATGTAATACTTCAAGCGAGGTTAACGCGGTAACTCTTTTATAGAGGATTGACTATATTTTGACTGAATGCAATTGGGCAAGAGTAAGAATAAGGCTAGGAGCCAATGATGAATAATGCTAAAACGTTTATAAATGACTTTGGTGGACTGGTCACAAATAGTGGTCATGCTAGCAGTGAGAAGGTCGTTGAGATAGATAGCGTTAGCAAGTGGTATGGCGACTTTCAGGTACTGACTGACTGTACCGCTCATGTCCACAAAGGCGATGTCGTCGTGGTCTGTGGTCCATCGGGTAGCGGTAAGTCCACCTTGATCAAGACCGTGAATGGGCTAGAGCCTTTCCAAAAAGGCAATATCATGGTCAACGGTATCTCTGTCGGTGATCCAAAAACCAACTTACCGAAGCTACGTAGCCGCGTCGGCATGGTGTTTCAGCATTTTGAGCTATTTCCTCACTTAACCATCATCGATAATTTAATGGTCGCGCAAATCAAAGTGTTGGGTCGTAAAGAGAGCGAGGCCAAGAAAAAGGCGATGGCGTATCTAGATCGCGTCGGCCTAACGGTTCAAGCCAATAAATATCCTGCGGAACTATCAGGTGGTCAACAGCAGCGAGTCGCAATTGCTCGTGCGCTCGCGATGGATCCCATAGCGATGTTGTTCGATGAGCCAACCTCAGCACTCGATCCTGAGATGATTCAAGAAGTGCTCGATGTGATGGTTGAGCTGACTCGTGATGGTATGACGATGATGTGCGTGACGCATGAAATGGGCTTTGCCAGTCAGGTAGCCAATCGTATTATCTTTATGGATGAAGGTCATATCGTTGAGAACTGTAGTAAAGATGAGTTTTTTGAAGGTGCAAAAAGTGAGCGTGCGCAACAGTTCTTATCGAAGATTCTAAATCACTAACCATTTATACAGCTCTTATTATGTAGCTCTATGAAATATCAAGCGTCTATTAATAATGAATAGGCGCTTTTTTTGTGCGTGATAGCTTGATGCATCTCATCGTGATATCGATATGATTGGTTACATAAGTGACTAGATGAGTGCATGGCTGTTTACTGATACAATAGCGGTCAATATTCTAACAACTAAAATAATCTCTTATTTATATTGGAGCTAATATGAGCGCTGAAAACTCAGAAGTATCAAACAATGGTATCGTTATTATTGGTGCAGGTTTGGCAGGCTGGCATGTCATCGATGCGATTCGTGCGAAAGACAAAGACATTCCGATTACTTTGGTGACAGCTGATAGTGGCGACCGTTATCACAAGCCAATGCTGACCATGGCGATTAGCCAAAAGAAAAGTGCGGCAGATTTGGTCAGAGCCACTGGTGTTGATGCGGCAGAGGCTGCAAATGTTAAGCTACTTGCTAACACGCAAGTAACGGATGTTGATACGACAACTCAAGAATTACAGTTAGTCTCTGCACAGCGTTCAGATCCAGCCAACACGGATTATGCCACGATCAGTTATGGCAAGTTAGTACTGGCGATGGGTGCGCATCCTATTTTCCCAAAAAGTTTGCCAGAGGATTTGGTATGGCACGTCAATCATATTGAGCGCTTTGGACAGTTGCAAGAAAAGCTCGCAACAGGTAGCCAGCACGTTGCCATCGTCGGTGCGGGTATGGTTGGGACAGAAATTGCCGAAGACTTACTCAAAGCTGGTCATCAGGTGACACTCATTGATTTAAACGATGCACCACTATCACAAATGCTACCGCCAAAAGCGACGGCTCGTATCGCTCAAGCGGTCAAGTCGCAAGGGATTAACTTTTTAGGGGGTTATCAAGTATCTGCTATTACTCGTATCAGTGATGGAAAGCTACAAGTCAGTTATGAGGCGCTAGCATCAGCGACAGACAGTACGACTGTTGAGCCAATTGAACCGCTCATCGTAGATCATGTGATTGCTAGTACAGGTCTGACGGTCGATGATAAGCTGCCTGCTGCTGCTGGCGTCGAGTTCAATCGTCGCACTGGTATCGTGGTGGATGCGCCAACATTGCGTACCAGTACAGCCAATATTTATGCGATTGGTGACTGCATGTCTATCGATGGCGTGCCTTGTCGTTACGTGGCTCCATTACGCGCACAGGCTGCTACCATCGCTGATGATATCTTAGGTCATGAACACAGCGGTTATGAGCATAAGCCACCAATGATTCGCTTAAAAAATAAAGCCATCTCTGTGATGGTGACGGGTGTACCGCAAGCAGCGGGTAATTGGCAAATTAAAACAGAAAGCGACGATGAGCTGATTATGGATTTGCTTGATGATAACGATGCAGTCAGCGCAACGGTAACGATCAAAGCGCCTGTAATACCTAAAGCCTAAAGGATAAAGCATAACTGTAAAAGCATTACAAACTATAGCCAGTGTTGCCATCCCTATGCAGCACTGGTTTTTTTATATTTATTATTTTTTATCTCAATCATAATCGATACGTACTGTATCTATATGATTGACAGGCTTTCATTTAAGGCGCTATAGTCATTAAAAAGTAATATCGATACATCACACACTGCTGATATTAATTTTGCTTGCTTGCTTGCTTGCTTGCTGTGCCTGTGCAGACAGAGGCGACAAAAAATTGATATCAGCAGTATCGTAGCGTTTTTGGGGTATTTCGACTACATATTGGCTAGGGCGTGATTCAATTATAGTCTATGGTGACAAAGAGTATTTAAGGAAGAATATGGCATTTGCCTTCGTAGTCTATTACCGCTCTGATAAAACATATTAAACAGCAAAACGAAAGGATTCGTTATGATTCAAGTTTCTGACTTTGACCGTACTAATAATGACAGTATTCTCAATAATGTTCCCAAGGTTGAGATAAGCGCACGCTCTGCAAATGCGCCACTTACCCAAAGCCATGATAAAGGCATTGATGTGCCACTGATTGAGGCGACCATCGGTGATTTTTTCGATGCCATTGTTAGTAGATACCCTGAGCGTGAAGCCTTGGTTTCTCGCCATCAAAATATCCGCTGGACGTATCGCGAGCTACAGCAGAAGGTCAATCAGTTAGCGAGTGCCATGATTGAGATGGGGCTTGAAATCGGCGATCGTATCGCTATTTGGTCGCATAACAATACTGAATGGCTGTTGATGCAATTAGCCACGGCAAAAGTCGGTGTTATCCTTGTCAATATCAATCCTGCTTATCGAACTTTTGAGCTGCAATATGCGCTGAATAAATTGGGCTGCTCGGCATTGGTGTTGATGCGTCATTTTAAAACCAGTAACTATACGCAAATGATTCGCGAGCTATGTCCTGAAATTTATCATAAGAATTACCAACAGCTTGATTTGGTCGAGATTCCAACGATTGAACGCATCATTTGGATTGATGAGCCAGACTCTGACGAAGACTTTAACTTTATGCAAAAGTTCTCTGCTTGGATGGCAGAAGGCGATGCCAACGATCCACGTGTAGCGGAGCGCCAAGCCCAGCTGCACAATACAGACTCTATCAGTGTGCAGTTCACCAGTGGGACGACAGGTACGCCAAAAGGTGCCACTTTAAGCCATCGTAATATCCTCAATAATGGCTATTTTCTTGGCGAAGGAATGAAGCTGACCTGCGATGATAGGCTGTGTATTCCATTACCGCTTTATCATTGTTTTGGGATGGTGGGTGGTAATTTAGCCATTTTAACCCATGGTGGTTGCGCCGTTTATCCTAATGATGGTTTTGATCCGCTGACCGTATTGCAAACGGTCGAAGAGGAGAAATGCACCGCCTTGCTTGGGGTGCCGACGATGTTTATCGCGGAGCTTGATCATCCAGATTTTGATAGTTTTGATTTGACCAGCTTGCGCACAGGCGTCATGGGTGGCTCTAGCTGTCCGATAGAAGTCATGCGCCGTGTCATGGATAAGATGCACATGAGCGAAGTCACTATTGCGTACGGTATGACCGAAACCAGTCCAGCGTCTTGTCAGACCAGCTCACAAACCCCACTTGAAAAAAGAGTCTCTACCGTCGGGATGGTGTTGCCAGCGCTTGAAGTTAAAATCGTTGATACTGAAACGGGTGAAGTCGTCCCGATTGGCGAGACGGGCGAGCTACTGACCTATGGCTATGCCGTCATGAAAGGCTACTGGGGCAGCCGCTTTAAGACACGCGACGCAATCTCTGATGGCTGGATGCATACTGGTGACTTGGCAGTGATGGACGAAGATGGCTATATAACTGTGGTTGGGCGCAGTAAAGATATGGTTATTCGTGGCGGTGAAAACATCTATCCCGTAGAAATCGAGAACTATCTCTATCGTCATCCTAAGATTCGCGATGTACAAATCGTTGGCGTTCCTGATAAAAAGTACGGTGAAGTGCTTGCAGCGTGGATTATTGCAAAAGAGCCGAACAGCTTAAGTGAAGAAGAGGTAAAGCAGTTCTGTCAGGATCATATTGCTCATTATAAAGTGCCGACCTACTTTCGCTTCGTCAATGAATATCCGATGACCGTGACTGGAAAAATTCAGAAATACAAAATCGTTGAGCAAATGATTGAAGAGTTGGGTCTAGAGTGATTTGGCATTTTGAGCAGTAGCCATTATCCAGTGTGAAAGGCTTATGCAGTGCAACTATCAAGCATTGATGCCATTAATTGCTAAAGAGGCCAACCATACTACCAATTGTATGGTTGGCTTTTTTATGTCAAATATTTGCCATGATTCTATGCTACCTTTTACCAAGTGCAAGTATTTAATGACTAATTAAATGATACATACTGTATTGATATTGTTGACACGCTTTCATTGATGGCGTTATAGTAGCTGAATGCTATGTAAGACCTGATCAAGGAAGAAAGCTTGCCCACAGGCTATCAATAAGCACTATCTATAAATACTATAAAAAGTAAAACGAAAGGACTCGTTATGACTCAACATTCCGATTTGAATGCGACTCACGTTGATTTCGATGCTATTTTAAATAATATTCCTAGTATCAACATGGGCGCACGCTCAGCGAATGCACCACTAACTCAAAGCTATGACAAAGGTCCTGATGTGCCGCTGATTGAAGCGACTATCGGTGATTTTTTTGATGCTATTGTCTCTAAATATCCAGAGCGCGAAGCACTGGTCGTGCGCCATCAAAACATCCGCTGGACATATCGTGAGCTACAGCAGCATGTTAATCAGCTGGCCAGTAGCATGATTGAGATGGGGCTGGAAATCGGTGATCGCATCGGTATCTGGTCACACAACAATGCTGAATGGTTGCTCATGCAATTAGCGACGGCAAAAGTCGGCGTCATTCTCGTCAATATCAATCCCGCCTACCGCACCTTTGAGCTGCAATATGCTCTGAATAAATTGGGCTGCTCGGCGCTTGTGCTCATGCGTCATTTCAAAAGCAGTGATTACGCCAGTTTAATCCGCGAGCTGTGTCCTGAGATTTATCATAAAGACTATACGCAGCTTGATTTGGTTGAGATTCCGACGATTGAGCGCATTATTTGGATTGATGAGCCAGAGTCGGAAGAGACCTTTGGATTTATGCAGAAATTCTCTGCATGGATGGCGGAAGGCGATGCCAACGATCCTCGTGTTGCCGAGCGCCAAGCCCAGCTCAAAAATACGGATGCCATCAATGTACAGTTCACCAGTGGTACGACAGGCACACCAAAAGGTGCAACCTTAAGCCATCGCAATATCTTAAATAACGGTTACTTTATCGGTGAGTCCATGAATCTCACCGAAGAAGATAAGCTGTGTATTCCAGTGCCACTCTATCATTGCTTCGGTATGGTGCTTGGTAATTTAGCGATTCTCACGCATGGCGGTTGTATCGTTTATCCGAATGACGGCTTTGAGCCGCTGACAGTCTTGCAAGCAGTCGAAGAAGAGAAATGTACGGGTCTGCATGGCGTGCCAACGATGTTTATCGCAGAGCTCGACCATCCTGAGTTTGAAAATTTTGATTTATCGACCCTGCGAACGGGCATTATGGCTGGCTCTAGCTGTCCGATTGAGGTCATGCGCCGAGTCATCGATAAGATGCACATGAGTGAAGTCACCATTGCATATGGTATGACAGAGACCAGTCCAGTGTCTTGCCAGACCAATGAACATACGCCGCTTGATAAGCAAGTATCGACGGTGGGGTTGGTACAGCCTGCACTTGAAGTCAAAGTAATCGATACCGCAACGGGTGAAATCGTGGCGCTGGGCGAGACAGGCGAGCTACTCACACGTGGTTATTCAGTGATGAAAGGCTACTGGGGCAGTCGCTTTAAAACACGCGAAGCCATCCAAGATGGCTGGATGCATACGGGTGATTTGGCAACCATGGATGAAGATGGCTATGTCAAAATCGTTGGCCGTAGTAAAGACATGGTCATCCGTGGTGGCGAAAATATCTATCCGGTAGAAATTGAAAACTACCTTTATCGTCATCCAAAGATTCGTGATGTGCAAATCGTCGGAATTCCTGATAAAAAGTATGGCGAAGTATTGGCGGCTTGGATTATTCCTAAGGAAGCTGGCTGTTTGACTGAAGAAGAAGTACGCCAATTCTGTAGTGAGCATATTGCTCATTATAAAGTGCCAGCTTACTATCGCTTTGTGACTGAATATCCAATGACCATCACTGGAAAAATTCAGAAATATAAAATCATTGAGCAGATGAAAGAAGAGCTGGGATTATAGTTAATCTGACTATTATGTCTATTTTATTAAAAGTTATGGTCGATACCAAGTGGAATAAATACGTTATGGTATAACGCGAGACTTGTATTAATTTTTCTAGATTGCCGTGCCTACGCCGACAGAGACTACAAAAAATTCATCCAAATCTCGCTGTATCGATTATAAATCGAGCTGACTATACGAATAAGAATACGAATCCAGACTAAAATAACCAGTAGCTAGAATCATTTGCATAAAAAGCTACTTGCATCTACGTATTAAAGAAAAAGGGATATCATGAGCGCTATCATAACCAGTAAACTGAGTCCAAACTCAAGCGACTTTCAGCAAAACAGTGCCGCGATGCAAGAGATAGTCGATGACCTGTATGTACACTTGCGTAAAGTTGCCCAAGGCGGCTCAGAGCGCGCACGAGCCAAGCATTTAGCACGCGGCAAGTTGCTACCACGTGAGCGTGTCGAGCGTTTGCTTGATGTGGGTACACCATTTTTAGAAGTGGCACCGATGGCCGCACATGATATGTATGGCGAAGAGATTCCAGCGGCTGGCGTGATTGCGGGTATTGGCCGTATCAATGGTATTGAGTGTATGATCGTCTGTAATGACGCCACAGTAAAGGGCGGCACGTACTATCCAATGACGGTCAAAAAACACCTGCGAGCACAAGAGATTGCGCAAGAAAATCATCTGCCATGTGTTTATCTAGTTGATTCAGGTGGTGCAAACCTACCGAACCAAGATGATGTATTTCCGGATAAAGAGCACTTTGGCCGTATCTTCTTTAACCAAGCTAATCTGAGTGCGGCAGGCATTCCACAGATTGCTGTGGTCATGGGTAGCTGTACGGCTGGCGGTGCTTATGTACCAGCGATGAGTGACGAGTCGATTATCGTCAAAGAGCAAGGCACGATCTTTTTGGGTGGTCCGCCACTGGTCAAAGCAGCGACTGGCGAAGAGGTTACCGCAGAAGATTTAGGTGGCGGCGATGTGCATACTCGACTGTCAGGTGTGGTCGATCATCTAGCACAGAGCGATACCCATGCACTATCGATTGCCCGTAATATCGTCAGTCATCTAAATCGCCCTGCGAAAAATATTCCTAATCAAATAACACCGCGTCCACCGCGTTATGACGCTAAAGAGTTATATGGCGTCATCCCAACGGACAAACGCAAGCCATTTGATATCAAAGAAATCATTGCTCGTATCGTCGATGACAGTGCTTTTGATGAATTTAAATCACGCTTTGGCACGACGTTGGTTTGCGGATTCGCTCATATCGAAGGAATGCCAGTCGGTATCATCGCCAACAACGGCATCTTGTTCAGTGAGTCTGCGCAAAAAGGCACACACTTCATTGAGCTATGTTGCAAGCGTAAAATCCCATTGGTATTTTTGCAAAATATCACAGGTTTTATGGTCGGGCGTAAGTACGAAAATGAAGGCATTGCCCGTCACGGTGCCAAAATGGTTATGGCAGTAGCCAATGCAAAAGTACCGAAATTTACGGTCATCGTCGGTGGTTCGTTTGGTGCTGGTAACTACGGCATGTGCGGCCGCGC
Organism: Psychrobacter sp. Pi2-51; assembly: GCF_904846665.1. Classification (NCBI taxonomy): domain Bacteria; kingdom Pseudomonadati; phylum Pseudomonadota; class Gammaproteobacteria; order Moraxellales; family Moraxellaceae; genus Psychrobacter; species Psychrobacter sp. Pi2-51. The sequence goes on along the minus strand of NZ_CAJHBP010000011.1, from coordinate 67,848 downwards.
TTATAGCCCGCGTTTCTTATGGATGTGGCCAAATGCCCGCATCTCTGTCATGGGTGGCGAGCAAGCAGCCTCGGTACTGGCAACGGTCAAACGTGATAATTTTGATCGCAAAGGCGAAGCGTGGAGCGACGAAGACGAAGCCGCATTTAAAGCGCCGATTCGTGAAATGTATGAAGAGCAAGGTCATCCATATTATGCGACGGCACGTATGTGGGATGATGGCGTGATTGATCCTGCTGATACCCGTCATGTATTGGCATTAGGGTTAAGCGCTGCCTATAACGCGCCAATTGAAGAGACGACGTTTGGTGTTTTTAGAATGTAGTCAACAACCAGTTCTTAGTATTTAATGGTACTCAATAAATATATCCATTAGTAAAGATAGTGGATAGCGACTAAAAAAAGAGAAGACAATGCAACAAAATATAAATAACTATAAAAGCTTATTGGTTAACGTCGTGCAACATGTGGCGACGGTGACACTGAATCGTCCTGAGATACGTAATGCCTTTAACGATGAAATGATTGCTGAGCTAACCGATGCGTTCAATACGCTTGGTGCTGATGATGAAGTACGTGTCATTGTGCTAGCAGCAGCGGGCAAGGCATTCTGTGCAGGCGCTGACCTCAATTGGATGCGTACCATGGCGGATTATAGCTATGAAGAAAATCTAGCGGATGCTGATAAATTGGCGCAAATGCTTAAGACTATTTATGAGTGCCCAAAACCAACAGTTGCGGCTATTCAAGGCGATGTATATGCAGGTGGCATGGGTCTGGTCGCTGCTTGTGATGTAGCCATCGCGGTCAAAATTGCTAACTTCTGCCTAAGTGAGGTGCGTTTAGGGTTAGCCCCTGCAACGATTAGCCCTTATGTCATACGAGCGCTAGGCGTCAGAGCGTCGCAGCGTTATTTCTTAAGTGCTGAAGTATTTGATGCCAAAAAAGCACGCCAGCTTGGCTTTATCCATGAGCGTGTTAGCGAAGAGTGGCTAAGTGATGAAGTAGCTGCGTTCTGTAATAAGGTCGTCAAAAACAGCCCTGATGCGGTAAAAACCTGCAAGCAGCTATTACACAATGTCGCGGGTGCGCCCATCACTGATGAGCTGATTGCGGATACGGTCAAAGGCATCGCTGATATCCGCTCATCAGAGCAAGGCAAAGAGGGCGTGCAAGCCTTTTTGCAAAAACGTAAGCCCAACTGGTTGACGGCAGATTAATAATGCACGAGAGATAAATGAGTAAATAGACAAGACGTCAAATAAAAACGATAACACACAGGGATAGTTATGTTTTCTAAAATTCTAATTGCCAACCGTGGTGAAATTGCCTGCCGAGTAGCCGCGACTGCCAAGCGTCTGGGTGTCAGCACCGTCGCTGTTTACTCTGATGCGGATCGTGAAGCCAAGCATGTGGCTGTCTGTGATGAGGCGATCTATTTGGGCGGTTCGGCACCAAAAGACAGCTATCTCAAAGGCGATGCCATTATTGCGATAGCGCTTGAAACTGGCGCACAAGCGATTCATCCGGGTTATGGGTTTTTAAGCGAAAATGCTGACTTTGCGCAAGCCTGTCAAGATGCTGGCTTAGTCTTTATCGGTCCATCGGCTGATGCTATTCGTGCCATGGGTGGAAAATCTGAATCCAAGCGGTTGATGGAAACAGCTGGCGTACCATTGATACCCGGCTATCATGGTGACAATCAAGATGCGCAATTTTTGCAGCAGCAAGCCGATAGTATCGGCTATCCTGTTTTGATTAAAGCCAGTGCAGGTGGCGGAGGTAAAGGCATGCGTATCGTTGAAAAGAGCAGCGATTTTATTGACTTGTTAGACTCATGTCGCCGTGAAGCCATTACCAGCTTTGGCGATGACAAAGTATTGGTTGAGAAATACGCATTAAAACCGCGCCATATCGAAATCCAAGTATTTGGTGACACACATGGCAACTATGTGCATTTATTTGAGCGTGATTGTTCCGTACAGCGCCGTCACCAAAAAGTATTAGAAGAAGCGCCTGCACCAGGTGTTGATATTGCGATGCGTGAAGCGATGGGAACCGCTGCCATCGAAGCGGCCCGTGCAGTGGATTATGTTGGTGCAGGCACGGTCGAGTTCATCGTTGAGCAGCGCGAAGATTCTATGAATTTTTATTTTATGGAGATGAATACGCGGCTGCAGGTTGAGCACCCAGTCAGTGAAGCGATCACCGGTGTCGATTTGGTCGAGTGGCAACTGTTGGTCGCGGCAGGTCAGCCATTGCCAAAAACCCAAGCCGACCTAATTATCAACGGCCATGCAATTGAAGCACGAATCTGTGCTGAAAACCCTGACAATAGCTTCTTGCCAGCGACAGGTACGTTGTTTACGTATCAAAAACCTGAGCACAGCACCTTTATGATTGATAAAGACGGTACTGGCGTGCGTATCGATGATGGCGTGCGCGAAGGCGATGTGATTAGCCCGTTCTATGACTCTATGATTGCTAAGGTCATCGTTCATGCTCCCACGCGAGAGCAAGCATTAGCCAAGCTCGATCGCGCACTTGCCCAAACGCGTATCGTCGGTTTGCCGAATAACGCGGCATTTTTACGCTATATTTTAAATACCGATTCATTTAGCAAAGCCAATCTCGATACTGCATTGATTGAACATGAGCGTGATGCGATTTTTAACCAGCAGCCTTTAGCTTTATCGACGCTGGTTGTGACCGCCATTACTCGTCAGATTGCGAGCGAGATGGCGAGCGAGATGGCGACGCAAGAGATAGATATCGATCCATTTAGTAAACCTACTGGCTTCCGTGCTTATAACGATTACACTCGCTCATTCAGCTTGGTTTATCATGAGAATGCTTATACGGCTCGCCTGAGCAATTGGCATAATGCGAATTGTTCTGATAGTAAAAAAGGCACTGAAAATCTCAGCAGCTTTACGCTCGTTATTGAAAAAGAAATCGCTAACACGCAGGATAATAGCAATATTAACGTAGCTGCTCAGACCGAAACGGTTTATGAAGGTCAAGTGAGCTATGTTAGCAGTGACGAAAATAATCATACGTTATGGTTGGATGGTGCACGTACTAGTGCGCAAAGCTGGGTGCATAATGAGACCGTTTATGTGTTCACAGACAGTGGCCGTGACGAGATTACGCTTGTTGATATTATGGCACATGTGGGTGAAGAGTCCGCAGCGGTCGGTAGTTTAAAGTCACCGATGCCAGGACAAGTAGTGGCCTTTAAAGTGGCGGTTGGCGATACCGTGAAAAAAGGCGAGCCACTTGCCGTTATCGAAGCCATGAAAATCGAACACACGATTACTGCACCAACGGATGGTGTGGTGGCAGAATTGTTATTTGGCGCGGGTGACTTGGTCGCTGATGGTGACGAGTTATTACGTATTGATACGGAAAGCGAATAGCTGACGGAAGAATAATATAGTCAGTGCAATATAAAAGAAGTACGTTCAAAATAGCTTTCTGATGGTATACATTTTCCTCGCTTGCTGTGCGCTTCGCGCTCCAGAGGCTTCGCAAAATCTATCCCAGCAATACGGTATTATTTTAAAATTGAATCGACTATAGAAAGGCGAGCATTAAAAAGGATGATAAGTATGAAAAATGCATACCCAAAACACGTCACCATCGTTGATGTCAGTCCACGCGATGGCTTGCAAAACGAGTCAACGACGGTACCGACTGAGGTTAAGCAAACGCTTATCAACGATTTGATTGCGGCAGGTGTCCAAAAGCTAGAAGCAACCAGTTTTGTCTCGCCAAAGTGGGTGCCACAAATGGGTGATAACAGTGCGCTACTTAATGCCCTAGCACCTACGCGACAAATGGAGGTTTGCTACTCGGTACTGGTACCCAATATGCGCGGCTTTGAAAATGCCATCATTCATCGTCCTGACGAAATCGTTATTTTCGGCTCAGCAAGTGAAACCTTCAGCCAAAAAAACATCAATTGTAGTATTGACGAGAGCATTGAGCGTTTTGCACCAGTGGCTGCTGCGGCAAAAGCGCAAGGCATCAAAGTACGAGGCGTGATTTCTTGTACGGTCGGTTGTCCTTATGAAGGCGAGATTGACCCTAGCCAAGTAGCCTATGTGACCAAGCGTCTAATAGAGATTGGCTCAGAGCAAATTGGTATTGCTGATACTATTGGTGTTGGTACGCCGCTCAAAGTGCAACAAGCATTACAAGCCGCATTAGAATATGCTGATATCTCTATGCTATCAGGGCACTTTCACGATACTTATGGTCAAGCATTGAGCAATACGCTAGCCGCACTACAAATGGGTGTCAGTGAGTTTGATACCTCGGTGGCTGGACTGGGAGGCTGTCCTTATGCCAAAGGCGCAACGGGTAATGTCGCGACCGAAGATGTGGTGTATATGCTACATGGTATGGGTATTAGCACGGGTATTGATTTGGATAAATTGGTCGTGGCAGGCGAGCGTATCAGTGAGTTTTTAAAGCGTCCAAATGGCTCAAATGTGGCACGTGCCATCATTAATAAACGCCATTAATAAACGTCAGTCTTAAACAGCAAAGTCAATCCACTATAAAAGTATGACAGCGTTAACCTCGCTTGAAGTATTCAATATACATCGACACTCGGTTGCCTTGTCATACTTTCACATTGAATTGACTATGACTTCAAAAATGACATTATAAATACAGTTACAGTGGTTTTAAAAAACAGATTGAAATTCGAAATTTAAAAATATCAAAACACAAGGAATGGTTATGAGTTTACCTGGATTGAATTTTCAGCTTGGCGAAGATATTGATGCCCTACGCGATATGGTACAGCAGTTTGCAACCAATGAAATAGCCCCACGTGCAAGCGAAATCGACAGTAGTGATGAGTTCCCAATGGATCTGTGGCAGAAGATGGGTGACATCGGTCTACATGGTATTACCGTTCCTGAAGAGTACGGCGGCTCTAACATGGGCTACGTCGCACATATGGTCGCGATGGAAGAGATTAGCCGCGCTTCGGCATCGGTAGCGCTGAGCTATGGTGCACACTCAAACCTATGTATCAACCAAATCAAACGTAACGGTAGTGATGCACAAAAGCAAAAATATTTGCCAAAGCTGGTCAGCGGTGAATTCATCGGTGCACTCGCAATGAGTGAGACTGGTGCTGGATCAGATGTGGTCAGTATGAAGCTTAGAGCCGAAGAAAAAGACGGCAGCTATGTGTTGCACGGCACTAAAATGTGGATCACCAATGGTCCAGATGCAGATGTGATGGTAGTCTATGCGAAGACCAATCCTGAGCTAGGCAGCAAAGGCATGACAGCCTTTATCGTTGAAAAAGGCATGGAAGGTTTCGGCACAGCGCAAAAGTTGGATAAACTTGGCATGCGTGGTAGCCATACGGGCGAGATGACCTTTAACAATGTGACCGTACCAAGCGAAAATATTTTAGGCGGTCTCAATGAGGGCGTTAAGGTATTGATGAGTGGCCTAGATTATGAGCGTGCCGTATTGGCTGCAGGTCCTATCGGTATCATGCAAGCAGTGATGGACAATGTCGTGCCTTATATCCATGATCGTAAGCAGTTTGGTCAAGCGATCGGTGAGTTCCAGCTTATTCAAGGTAAAGTTGCAGACATGTATACGATACTGCAAGCAGGTCGTAGCTTCTTGTACACCGTCGGCAAAAATCTCGATATGTTGGACGCGCGCGGTGCCGGTCATAGTCGAGAAGTACGTAAAGACTGTGCCAGTGTGATTTTATGGTGTGCTGAAAAAGCCACGTGGATGGCAGGCGAGGGTATTCAAATATTTGGTGGTAACGGCTATACCAATGAGTACCCACTTGGTCGCTACTGGCGTGATGCTAAGCTGTATGAGATCGGCGCAGGAACCAGTGAAATCCGCCGTATGTTAGTCGGTCGTGAGTTGTTTAACGAGACAAAATAAGAAAGTATTAGGGCAATAGCTAGCCAGATATTATCTCTTTTCTGATTGTAAAATAAAAAAGCAGTACGTTTAAAACGTACTGCTTTTTTCATGTTAACGTGAAACTTAATTATCTATAAGTAGTTATGACTTATTCCGATAATCAAAGTATCTTGCCAAACCATTTAATAATAAATCATCACGCAAGCGTACTGGGCGATTGACGTGCTGCGAGATCGTGGCTGCATCACCACCTGTCATAATCAACTCAAAGTTAGGATGACGGTGGCTAATCTCATTAATTGCACCAACGATAGAGAGTAAGATACCTCTGTGCACAGCATCTTGTGTGGTCAAGCCTTGGCCAACACTATCGAATGTACCATTAGAGATAGTAATTTGCTTGGTACCAGAAAACAACGACTCACGTTGCAGGTAGATACTCGGGAAGATATAACCGCCCAAATGCTCAGCATGATCAATCAAATCAATGGTCACGGCGGTACCGCAGCCAATCACACATTGGCGTTTTTTCTTATCGACCGCACCCAGCATCTGTAGCCAACGATCACAGCCGAGCTGCTCGTCATTATAGTTACTCTTCATCAGCGTATGCGTGGCATCCACATGGACAAACTCAAACGGCGTATTGAGACGACTTAGGGTCTCTGATACTTGAGCATTGAGATTGTCGCCCAATACGGATGATATACCGATAAAGTCAGGGGCAAAGCGCTCAAAGCGATCCGTCAGACCCATCAGTAATTCGGCTGGTGCTTGCAAATGCTGTTTGGCATCATGTGTGACTATCTGACCGATATCATCAGTGAGCCAGTATTTCAGGCGGGTATTTCCAAGATCAAGCCAGAGCATAAAAGTCCCTTTATATCGTGCTCGTTAATATATGATACTCGTCAGTATGGTTATCTACACTTAATAAATAACGTCAATGCGTCCAGTAAAAAGCGTAGAAATATTACCGTTATCTAAGCGCAATTGCAAACATCCATGTGTATCGACACCACAAGCGTGACCTGTGAGTATACTCGTTTGACCGTTATGCTCTTGGGTCACACGTAATCGTAGATCGCTCAGTGCATCCATCGAGTCAAACTGCTTCAAAAAGCTGTCCAGATAATAACGATGTCCCGTTGGCTTTTCTATACTTAGGTGCTCAAAGCGCGTCATAGCAGCCATTAACGCTTTACTCATTTGCTGATAGAGCACACGTAAGCTCGGTAGACTGGCAGCCTGCGCTTTTGGCTGTAGTGTCTCAGCAATATCTTGTAAGCTAATCGCTTGATAACTCATGCCTTCAGAGGTTTGGGCAGTTAGCTTTGGTGTGGCTTGGACATTGAGACCGACACCGATGACCACGCCAACCAGTCTGCCTGCTTGCGATACGGGTTCAATCAGAATCCCAGCAAGTTTATTAAACGGCAGCGTCTGCTGGTCTAGTGCCGTATTATGCGCATCAGCGTTATCTAAGGCAGATTGGCTTTGAGGCTGACTTTGACCTTGGTAAAAGCCCAAATCATTTGCCCACTTCACGCCGATTGGTGTTAGTCCTTGCGTTTGTAATTGCTCGTTTAGCACTTGGATAACGGGCATTTTTGCCAGCTCTACACCGATGATTAATGACAGTAAGCCGCTAACGGGTATGTGAACAGGATGATAGAGAGACAGGTAGACATTGCCACGCGGTGATTGCCATGAGCGCCCGTGTTGTCCACGACCAGCGCTTTGGGTTTCAGCGGTTAGCAGGTGCATCTCGGTCGCATTTAATATGCCATTCTGTACATCCGCTATTAGCTCGCTATTCGTAGACGCGCTACTGGTAAGATGGCGATGATTCAGCTCAGGTAAATGCTCAAGTGTGAATGACTCAGGCGCAGAGTGAGATGATTGATTAAGTATCGGCATAAGTTTATTCTACTTGAGTAATGTCGCTGGGATAATCTTTGATATACTGGACGGTTTTCGCGAACAGACAGCATAAAGATTGGGGTGTGATTTGGCAAATGCAATTAAGAAGATGCCACTAAGTGTATAAACAGGCAAATCAGTAAGATAAAAATACCGTTCAAAATACAAGCAAGATAAAAGGCTAATTCGATGATGCTATATGTGTGGTTTGTGATTGCAGGGGCATTTGCTGGCGTGAGTGCTGGATTGTTTGGTGTTGGCGGCGGCATGATTATCGTACCAGCATTGGTATGGATCTTTACCGCATATGATTTTTCGCCGGAAGTGATCACTCATTTGGCGATTGGTACGTCACTGGCGACCATCGTTGTGACCTCGATTAGCTCACTCACTGCTCATAATAAGCGCGGCGGTGTACGCTGGGAAGTGTGGCGAAAAATGGCATTGGGTTTGGTCGTTGGTAGTCTGGTGGGCGCGGGTGTTGCGGACATGATTGACGGCAAGGTACTACAAGCCATTATCGGTGTGGGCGCGCTTTTGGTTGCGATTAAGATGCTGTTTTTCTCTAATAAAGAACAGTTGGGCAAGCCATTGCCTTCTGCTGGTGTCCAGTTTGGTGCTGGTACAGGTATTGGTATGGCGTCGTCTATCTTTGGAATTGGCGGTGGTAGTTTAACCGTGCCTTTTTTGAATTGGGCGGGACTCCCGATGAAACAATCGGTCGGCACCTCAGCAGCGTGTGGTCTACCGATTGCATTGGCTGGCGCGGCAGGGTTTGCATGGTTCGGTCAAGATGTGGTCAATCTGCCTGAGGGTACGATAGGCTTCGTACATATCACGGGATTTCTATGCATTTCAGTGGCTAGCTTTGCGATGGCAAAAGTCGGTGCCAAGCTCGCCCATGTATTACCTGCGCTGATGCTAAAACGTGCGTTTGGCGTGTTGTTAGTGTTTGCTGGTGGACAGTTGTTATTAAGTGGGATTGGGGTGATTTAGGGATACCAATTTTCCGTCTATTTTGGATGATATTACTTTAGGGAAAATGAGTGGACGCATTAATAGCTGGTGTTATCGGTGTGATAGCCGGAGGAGGAGTTTCGTTCGTAGCAAATTACTTTTTGAATGTTCAAAGATATAAGCAGGATACTAAAAAACAGAACTCTGACCACGATCATAATCTTGCTAAGCAAAAAACTGAGTATGATTATGAGCGACAAATTTTCCTAAGACAAAAGTATGAAGACTTGGTGTTTAGACTTATTGATTTTTCTATGATCTTAAGATCATTAGATTTAAATGTACAGCAGCAAGGAACAAGGCAAATTAATATCAATGAGTTTATCGAGAAAGGCGGACAGATAGAGGTAATTACTGTGCTCTACTTTCCTAAATTAGTTGATGAATGCAAGAGGTTCTTAGACGTAGCAAATCCGTTATTCGTATCACAATATAATCGCCATCATAACTCTACAAATAGTAATTCAGATAATCTGGAGTCGCTAAAAGTAAAGTTTGATGAAAGATATGATGAGTTATATAGTGAGATTCAAAAATATAAGTCAGACTATACCTAACAGTTCACAAACCCTAAAAACCCACTACAATTTCAGGTAGAATAGCCGCCTGTTTTTGCTAAGTTTACTGATTCTTCATGCGTCTAAAATCCCTAAAGCTGGCAGGCTTCAAATCCTTTGCCAATCCAACGACTTTTACCTTCCGTCATGGCATCACCGCCATTGTCGGGCCGAACGGCTGTGGCAAATCTAACGTGATTGATGCCATTCGCTGGGTGCTGGGTGAGACCTCTGCCAAGCAGTTGCGTGGTGGCGCGATGAGTGATGTCATTTTTGCTGGTACGCAAGATAAGGCTGCCAAAAGTGTCGCCAGTGTGGAGCTGACATTTGAGCATACGCAAGATGAGCATACCGGCATTCGTCATGAGTTTAACCTGTACCAAGAGCTATCTGTACGTCGTCAGGTCAATAAAGAAGGCCGCTCGGATTACTTCATCAATGGCACGCGCTGTCGTCGCCGTGATGTGGTCGATGTTTTTTTGGGTACGGGACTTGGTGCGCGTAGTTATGCGGTGATTGAACAAGGCATGATTGGACGTATTGTCGAATCTAGTCCCATGCAGCTGCGTGAATTTATTGAAGAGGCCGCAGGGGTGTCTCGTTATCAAGCGCGCCGCGAAGAAACGCAAAAGAAACTAGAGAAAACACAAGAAAACCTAGCACGTCTGCATGACATGCAAAGTGAGCTAGTCAGCCAACAAAAACGCTTGTCTAAACAAGCTGCCAGTGCGCAGCGTTATGAAGAGCTGGCCTTGACCCTTGCTGATATCAAGCAGCAACTGGCTATTCAGCAGTTGTATCAAGCCAAGCATACGCAGCAACAGCAAAAAATCGCCCATGAGCGCAGCACTGCCGAAGTTGCTACATTGCAAGCCGACTATGAGACGCTAAAAGCCCAACAAGATAAGCTCGCCACGCACATTAATCAAGAGCAATGGCTCAAGGACGATGCCCAAAGCGCTCATTATCAGCAGCAGCTTGGCTATCAACAAGCTGAGCACGCGCTGAGCGATGCCAAGTCGCAATTGACCGTGATTGAGCAGCAACTCGCGAGCTTGGATCAGCAGCGCGCGCAAGCAGTGGATGAGATTAATCGATTAAAAGCCGAGCAAGCCGAGCAGCAGAATATATTAGAGGCGTTACGTCCACAGCTCACCGAGTTGACGAATAAACGTGACACGCATAAGCGTAATGAGCAACCGTTACAACGCGCATGGCATGACGCGCAAAACCAGCTATCACGTCTACAAGATAATGCGCGCATGCTTGAGCAGCAGCAAGCCATCAATAGCCAAGCGCAAAAACGCCATCAGCAAAACCATGACAAATGGCAGCGCCGCCAGCAAAACTGGCAAAATCTATGGCAGCAACTACAACAATCGCTATCAGCCTCTAGCAATAATAAGGGTTTTGATAAGGACTCTGATAAGCGCTCTGATGAACAAGCGCCAACGGATGCACAAAACCTACAGCAGACGTTAGAGACGCAAGTTGCAGAGCTGAATAAACAGTTGCAGCAGATAGAGCGCCAACAAGACAGCGTCGATGAGCGTCTGTCGGAACTACAACCGCAAGCGCATGATTTACAGCAGCGCTTGAATACGCAGCAGCGTGAGTTGAGTGAGCATGAGAAGCGTCACGCGGTATTGGCCAGTGAATATGATACCCTGCATCAGATATTGCATCCAAAATCTACACCGCAAAATCAACAGCAAGCCTCTGTCTCTACAGCGGATAATCTAGAAGCTAGTTCGGAAAGTAATGTCGTCAATCGCTATAACGAGTTGGCCATTACCACCTTGCGCGAGCAGATTGAGCTGAGTGAAAAAGGGCAACAGCACGCCGTGCTACTCGATAGTGTCTTGGCATTATGGCTAGATAGTCATGTACTAATTTCTAGCCAATCTAATCAGCAAAACGTTGATAATATGAGTGATGCTTCTCAGGAAGCAAACAGCTTATGGCATGTGCTTGAGAGTGACATAGCGGATATCATTACTTATCAAACAGCACAGAGTGAACAGGCTAATACAGAAGGAAAACCTTCAATAGAGAGTGGTCATAGCTTGTGGTTACCTGCTAAGAATGAGTCAGCTACAACGCCATTTATCAACCATTTACCAGACAGCTTAATTGATAAAGTCTTGCCGTTATCACAGATGATTAAGCAGCCAGTATTGGCGCTTTGGCAGCAGTGCTACTTGTATATTGCGCAATCAGAAGCGAGCAATCAGCAGACTCTTGAAGACTTTGCTAGTATCTTAAAAGCATTGCCATCGTCAGCTATTTTGTTAACCACAGACGGTTGGCTCATCAGTCGTCAGGGTACGATTAATCTGAGTAAGTTTACAGGTGAGCAAGATAGTCAAGGTGAGAGCAATAGCCAGTTTTTAACGCAGCGTTTGCAGCAGCGCAGCCGTTTGCAAGCATTAGAAGATTTGCTAGATGAGTTTGAAACCAAAATACAAGAAATGCAAAAGACCATTGCAAAGAATCAACGCGACTATGATGCGTTAACGGTCAATCTAGAAGAAACCCGTGCACAAGCGGATCAGCTCACCCGTGATAAACATAAATACCAGCAGCAGTTAACGACTCAGCGTGCCAATGCCGAGCGCCTGCAAGCAGACAGCCAGCGTCTCATGGCGGACAAATCTGCCCTTGAACAAGAGCAACAAGAGTTAGAACAAGAGGGACAAGTGCTCACTCATGAGCAGCAAGATATTCAAAGCCAGATAGTAGCGCTAACGCCGCAAATATCTGATGCTCGTGCGACCAGTCAGCAATTACAGGCTGAGCGGAGTGAGCTAAATCGTACACGCCAAGCCGATGATGATGCATGGCAAGCATTGCAGCTGCGTATCCAACAGAGCGAGATACGCTTAGAGCATAGTGTCAGTAGCCTTGCACGAGCAACTGTGCAATACGACCAATCGCTACAGAGCGAGCAGCAGCTAAAAGCGAGTCATCAGAAGCAGCATGATAAGCTACCAGACTTACAAGCGGCATTACAGACAGCGCAAACAGCACGAGATAAGCAGCAGGTGCTATTGACCGAGCGTGATACGGCTTTGTCGCTGCTTAAGCAAGACTATTCTCAGCAGCAGACAACGTTGGATAGCGTGCAAAATACGCTACAAGTTCAGCAGGGTAAGCTTGCAAATCATGCTACTGAGTTGGCACTAAGCATGGCACGTTTGGACGATGCGAGCACTCATACTCATGACGCTTTAGAAGCGTACTATAAAGTGAGCCATAAATATAAATCGGAGTCGCATTCAACACAGCACCCGCAGCATCAGCAACAAGTGATGAGCGTCTCAAACTTGCTTGCGGATTTTATCGCGCATGATCGCCGTGTGCGTCCAGATAAAATCGCTGAATTAGAGGCTGAACGTGCCACGCTTGAGCAGCAGCTTAGCAAAATTGGCCCAGTCAATCTCGCCGCAGTGGCAGAGTTGGCTGAGGTCAATGAGCGCCTAGAGCCATTGGCGCAGCAGACAGCAGATATTGCGGCCAGTATGCAGACGCTGACAGCAGCGATTGAGTCTATTGATGAGACAACTAAGACCCTGTTTATGCAGACGCTAGATGCCGTTAATACCGAGCTTGCCAACTTATTTGCCAAAGTCTTCGGCGGTGGTCAAGCAAGTTTGACATTGAACACAGACGATATGCCCGTTAGTGCGCCAAAATCAGAGCAGTGGCGGGCAGGGCTTACCTTAATGGCACAACCAAAAGGTAAGCGTAATAGTCGCCTAGCTGTGCTGTCAGGCGGTGAAAAAACCCTAACCGCGTTGAGCTTGATTTTTGCAATATTTAAGCAGCATCCCGCACCATTCTGTGTGCTCGATGAAGTCGATGCGCCGCTCGATGATGCCAACGTCGAACGCTTTACCAGTTTGATTCATGAGCTGGCAGATGATTTACAGTTTATTTTTATCAGTCATAACAAACTGACGATGCAGATTGCTGATGAGTTAAAAGGCATTACTATGCCAAGCGCAGGTATTTCTACATTAGTCAGCGTCTCGCTAGATGAAGCCGCGCGCTATGTAGAGAGCTAAGACTCAAAAATCTGATACTAAAAGTACTATGAGAATCAGCGAGATGCAAATATAATCAATCAATTGGCATAAATGCAAATAAGCTTGACCTCAGTCCAGCATACTGGTTATAAAGTACACAATGTGGTGACGACATAGGTCAGCCATGCTAGAATATTGCCATTTATGCTCGTTTGTGTATTCCCTTTTGTTATATATACTAGGATGTATTTATCATGACCGTTATTCAGTTTATATTGATTGCCATTGCCGCGTTTATCGTGCTCGCAGGGCTGTTTATGGTCATTCGTAGCTTTAAGCGCCGCGCTGCTACCGAAGCTGCTGCGGTCAATTATGACAAAAATGGTATTCCCATCATACCGCGTCACGAGCGTAATATCGTCGATCAGCCAGACCTTGATGATACGGTCGCTGGCGAGACGAGCATCGGTCCAGATCGTAGCTACTTAGATGCCGTCGTTGAAGAAGAGCCTTTGACGCAAACGCATACCAACGTTGATGCCCAGCTAACAGCCGAGCATAGCAGTACCGTAACTGACGACCATGACGTCATCGATGAAGCTGACTATGCGCGCTGGCAAGATGAGCAACGCCGTGCCGATAGTGCTGAATTTGTAGAAGCCGCTGATCAGATGCATATCGAGCAAGAGCCTGATGCGTTTTCAAGCCTCATGTCGGCAACGGATAATCTGATGCCATCGATTGACACGGCAGAAGAGCCTAGCTTCGATGACAACAGCCCGATACTTGATCAGCATCTATCAGAGTCAGGCGACGACGCGCAAAACGGTCCATTGATCAATGCCAAAGACAATATCAATATCACCATCTTGCCGCACCAATATCGTGACCGTCCAACAGCGACTATCCGTGGCCGTGATTTATTGGCGCTGATTGACAAATATGGTCTGCGCTATGGCGCGATGAATATGTTCCATCGCTACGAGCAAAAAGACGGCACCGGTATGCTTTGGTTTAGCATGATGGGTATCACCGACAGTGGTATCGCACCATTTGATCCGCATAGCGTGGCGACTAATACCTATACTGGTGTGGTGGTATTTTTATCGTTGCCACACCCACAAGCATTGCGCAGCTTCGATAGTATGATGAGCATTGCTTATATGATGGCAAGCGATTTGGATGCCATTATGCTGGATGAAGAGAACGAACCAATCACCTCTGAATACAAGCAGCAACTACGCAACCAAGTCCGCGACTATGAGGGCTAAACGCCAGTTTATACAATGAGTGAGTAGCATTAAATGAGTAGTACTAAAAAAGGCAAATAGCGATTAACGTTATTTGCCTTTTTTAATGGGCTTTAGTTTCTGCAAAATGCTAGAGTCGCTTCAAGATAATTTAGATACAAGGAAGGTGAGTGAAAGTACTACACATAGTAGACTGAGCGAGCCTGACACAGTATCTGATTTATATAGGATTGGCTATACCGAGTATCCTGCAAACTTGTTATTATATCGACATCTTGAATTGCAAATAAAAGACGCCGACTATGACTGACCCTATCTTACCGACCGCTGCTCAAGCTGAAACCAATAAAAATGCGGCTCATGATACTGGCGATAATATCGTCATCCAAATGCGCACGTTTATCGATGCTCTTAAGCAGCACAATTATGCCTATTATGTGCTCGACAATCCCATCTTAGAAGACAGCGAATACGACCAGTTGCGTCGCTCTTTATTGGAGCTTGAAGAAGCATATCCAGATTTGGTACAGCCAGACAGTCCGATCAATCAAGTCGGTGATATGCCGCTATCTGCTTTTACTCAAGTCACTCATGACATCCCCATGCTGTCACTGGGCAATGTTTTTGACTATGACGAATTACATGCCTTTATGCGCCGCGTCAACGATCGTCTAAATGACGCGCAAAAAAATCCTGAGTATGAAATGGAGCTAAAGCTCGATGGATTGGCCGTGTCGCTAAAATACGAGCATGGCAAATTTGTGCAAGCGGTCACGCGCGGTGATGGGCAAACGGGCGAGGATATTACCCAAAACACCAAGACCATTCGCAACTTGCCACTTTGGCTCGCGGATGCTGCTGATATTGAGCTGCTAGAAGTGCGCGGTGAAGTGCTGATGCCCAAGGCAGGTTTTGATCGTCTCAATCGCCTAGCAGAAGAGAGCGAAAACAAAACCTTTGCCAATCCACGTAATGCTGCTGCGGGTAGCTTACGTCAGTTAGATCCAGCTATAGCAGCCAGTCGTCCACTCGCATTCTATGCTTACTCTATCAATCAGGGATTGCCTGAGACCATCGAAACGCAGTCAGCAGGATTGGCGTGGCTAAAAACCATTGGCTTTACCGTCAGTGCGGTAGAAGTGGTCGCAAACCCACGCGCGGCGCAGACTTACTATGAGTCAGTGATCGATATGCGTAGTGATTTGCCGTTTGAAATCGATGGCATGGTGATTAAGGTAAATAACCTATCATTGCAGCAGCAGCTTGGGTTTCTATCACGTGAGCCACGCTGGGCCACCGCTTATAAATTCCCTGCCGAAACGGTGATGACACGTCTAAACGATATCGAATGGCAAGTCGGACGCACCGGCGCGATTACCCCAGTGGGTAAGCTCGAACCCGTCAAAGTCGGCGGCGTCACCGTCAGTAATGTCACCTTGCACAATTTTGGTGAGATTCAGCGCTTAGATGTGCGTGCAGGCGATATGGTCAGCGTCCACCGTGCAGGGGATGTCATCCCCAAAGTCACTCGCGTGTGGCATGACCAGCGCTCAGCAGACTCAAAACCAGTGACGCTGCCGTCTACCTGTCCTGTCTGCGACTCTCCTGTCGTCCTGCCAAAAGATGAGGCTTTGGCACGCTGTACGGGCGGCCTATTTTGTCCCGCACAGCAGCAAGAAGCGTTGATTCACTTTGTCTCGCGTCGTGCGATGGATATCGATGGGCTTGGCGCGAGTTGGCTCATTAGCTTCTTTGAGCATGGATTGGTCAAAACCGTCGCTGATATCTATCAATTGCACAATCATCAAGACGAGCTAATTACGCTAGAAAAATTGGGTGAAAAATCGGTACAAAATATCATCAGTGCTATCGAAGCCAGCAAACATACCACGCTCGCACGCTTCATCTATGCGCTGGGTATTCGCGGTGTGGGTGAGGGCACAGCGCAAAACTTTGCTCAGCAATTTGGTGACCTCGATAGCCTAATGGCAGCCAGTATCGAAACCCTAATTAAAACCCCTGACGTTGGCACTATCACTGCTGAACTGGCTTATGAGTTCTTCCGTGCACCTCACAATATTGAAGTGATTAATTCATTGCTTGAAGCGGGTGTGCATTGGGATAAGGTCGAGCAAAAAGCTGCTGGAGACTTGCCACTTGATGGGCAAACGTGGGTGATTACGGGTGCGCTTGAAAAAATGGCACGTGATGAGGCCAAAGCTAAACTGCAATCACTTGGCGCAAAGGTATCGGGCAGCATATCAGCAAAAACTACAGCGCTACTGGCAGGGGATAAAGCAGGTTCGAAGCTGACCAAAGCGGAGAAATTAGGGGTTAAGATAGTGGGTGAGGAAGAGTTTTTGGCGATGGTTGGGGATGAGAACCGTTAAAAAATTGCACTGCTAACTGCGAGCATAGCTCTTGTCTTGCGTCGGGCAAAACAGTGTTTTGCTTATTCCTCCTCAGGTTTGCAAGTGAAAATCCCTTAGAGGGGATTTGCTGGTTAGGTTATATTTTAATAACATGCTCGTCCCGAGCGCAAGAACAAAAGATAAAGATTTAAAAGCATGGCCTCAGCATTGAGTGCTTTCAAAATGGGCAAATATGCGGGTCATGAGCCGTTATCCTTTAATGGTTTACTCGGCGCTCGTCCCTCGCGCAAAAGCAAAGACATTGCCTGTAAATAAAGTACGTTGCGGAAGCTGTGTAGGGTGGGTTAGCGAATGCGTAACTTATCAAATGAGGAGTTATTATGTTAGAAAGTCAAATAAAATACGTTGAACTATTAAAAACTGCTTATGAAGAATATTTGCAAATTTATTTATCTGAAGACTTGAAACCTAGTCTATCTTATTTGAAATACGAATTTGATTTCATTAATGACAAAAATATAGGTGTTCTTGGTAATGAGATGATAGTAGCTGACTTAAGAGAGGTTACTAATCTTCTTAATGAATGGAATCACCTACTTCATCGTTGGTATTCATGGAATACAGTGTTGGAGTCTTATAAGGAAGAAAGACAAGATGAGTGGGAAATTGAAAGTGAGTTTGTAAAATTAATTATTGATAAATGTTTGTTTGCACCAAGCAGAGTCAAAGATGCTCTGATTAATATTGGTATCGAGGGTTTTCATCAAATCCGTTTAGCTACCGATGAGAACTATGAAGATAAAATTGCGGATTACGATGCGAGACTACCTAAGCTGAAACCTCAATATCCTTCTCGACCAATGAAGGAGAAAATATTAGGAAAAGTTTTATCTTTCAGCAACCATGCTGAGTTTTTTGATAAATTGTCAGCATTGAATGGTTATCTATATCAAAAACAATCAACTCAAGACTATAGAAACTTAAGCAGCCATTCAATTGCACCAAGGATAACAGCTGGTGTTGTATCTCCTGTTAATAGAGCCATCAAGAAGATGACGGAAATGCGAGAAAATGCGGATGGTAGTTTTTTAGAAGTAGAAATCGAAGATGAATTTTCAGTTGTCTATAGTTATGGTGGCACAGAGCCACTTGATAGAAATGAGTTATTCGAGGCAAATATCGAAGAGTTCAAAAAGGCGACAGGTTGTTATGATGAGTTCAAAAAACTATTAAAAAAGACTATATCTGAGATTCCAAATTAAAAAATGATAGTAGAAATGAGGTATTTCAACTACTGCTTTCATCTAAAGTTAAATGTAGCATGGGTTACATCCAACCCACGCTAGGAATTTTCAAGACACATCTAGCCTTCTACTCCACCATTTCCCCATGCGCCTTCGCATCACCTTTCTTACCATCTGGCTGTATCACGATAGGTAACACCAACCCTTTCGCAAAATCATCAGACAGCACATAATCGTAGCTGCTAGCAGCGACATCGGGCGTGGTATGAATGATAAGCGTCATTTCATTGCCATCGGTTACCTCGTGTGAGACATAGGTCTCACTCAGCTGATCCAAGGCTTTCGATAGCGCCTCGTTACTTGCCATACTTATTGTGAGGTTGTGTTGAGCAGTCGCAGCATCCACTTTGAAGTAATCCGCATAATCACGGACGTTTTGACTATCGAGCGCAAACGGATACTGATAGTTGGTGGGGTCAGCAGGCTTTTCACCACTGTCTACCAATGACCAGTCTATCGTACCGACTGCTGGCTCGCCTTTTGGCGTCGATGAATCTGCTGCTGTCGCCGCTGCCTCAGGGGTTTGGTCGGTAGCATCAACAGAATCGGCAGCGTTATTGCAGCCTGTCAGCGCCCACATACTTGCCGTTGCAATTACCATCATACTTATCAGACGCTTAGCCATCGAGTTATCCTTTTTATTATTGGTCATGATTAATGTACTCTACCTGCTAGTTTGACAGCTTTCTTTACGGTTCTCTAGCGAAATGGAGGAAACAAGCGCCTGTTGTAAAAATATTGAATATGAAAATATCGAAGCAACTGGCATATTCTTAAAAAATGCGCACAAAAAAACAGCCACCATAGGATGACTGTTTTTTCGCTTATTTATTTACTATTTATGCTAGCTTTTGCTTGTGGCTACTGATTATATTTGGCAGTTTACTTGGTATTCTTTACCATTTGCCCATTTGATGGCAAAAATACCTTTGTCGCCTTTCATGTGCCATGCATAGACAGCTTCTGGGTTTGATTCATTGACGTAACTTGCTACATCGCCTTTTACCTCACCATTTAAGATGATTGGTTGATCTGCCCAATTTGCTTTAGGCAATGTCGCGTTTAGCATCACTTGTTTTTTATTAATAGACTGCTTTGCCATGATTTTGCTGTCATCAGTACAAGTATAAGGCGCTGATGCCATACGATCATAAGCGGCTGTCACTTTTTCTGGAACAAGGGTATCAGTGGTATCTGGCGTAGTCGGTGCGGTAGTGGCGCAAGCACTCAATAGAGCAAGGGCTGGTAGGGTAGTGACAATTTTAGTTATCGTTTTCATCGTTTTCTCCAAAGTATTAACTTGATTCATTTAACTGTTCTTAATAATGCGTTAAGCATATGGCGCCATAGTAGCGAAAATACAGTCAGCGCAATGTTAGAAATTGTTTGTTACCTATTAGCTTTCTTACTTAACCGATGACTAATGTAATTCCTAATTTAAGTGGGACGTTATTCGGGTAATAATTCATTTAGGGGACGCCCCATAGTCAAAATACCCCAAAAAAAATACGATGCTGCTGATATTAATTTTTTGTAGCCTTTGTCTGCACAGGTACAGCAAGCAAGAAAAATTGATATCACCAGTGCGTCATGTGTCGATATTACTTTTCACTGACTTTTTCACTGAATATAGATACTCACAGTTGACTAGGCAAATAAAAATCGCCCATCAGCTTGAGAGCCGATGGGCGATTTTTATTGATAAGGATACCTAAGCTGTCGTTGACCAAGCTTACTTTATAAGTTTGGTCAGCGGAATTAATTACTTAGTTTTGCGTGGCGGCAGACCCGTATGCTGTGTCTGGAAATTACCTTTGCTCACTTTCTTTTTGGTATTCTTACTAACGACATTGTTATTGGTTGAGCCATTGCTGCGCTTCACCGAATCATTACCTAAGCGGCTGTTCTTTTTGCGCGCCGATTGGTAACTGTCTTGTGCGGCATCGCGACCTTCTAAACTGGCGTTAAATGGTGGAATCAAGCAACCACGATTTTTACCAATCAAATCGCTACGACCCATATCTTGCAATGCTTTACGCAACATCACCCAGTTTTTTGGGTCATGGAAGCGCAAAAAGGCTTTGTGCAATTTACGCTGCTTGCCAGACTTGACGATATCCATATCACCTTCATCACGACTGACCTTATGTAGCGGATCTTTATGGGTGTGATACATGGTGGTCGCTGTCGCCATCGGGCTTGGATAAAATGCCTGCACTTGGTCAGCACGGTAGCCGTGACTTTTTAGCCAAAGCGCAAGGTTCATCATATCTTCATCTTTCGTGCCCGGATGCGCGGCAATAAAGTAAGGAATCAGATATTGCTCTTTACCTGCTTCTTGACTGTACTGCTCAAACATGGCTTTGAATTTATCATAGCTGCCCATGCCCGGCTTCATCATCTTCGATAGCACGCCTTCTTCAGAGTGCTCAGGGGCGATTTTTAGATAACCACCGACATGATGACTGACCAATTCTTTGACGTATTCAGGGTCTTTTACTGCCAAGTCATAACGCAGACCTGAGGCAATAAGGATTTTTTTCACGCCTTTGATATCACGCGCTTTGCGATACAGCTTGGTTAAATTACTGTGATCGGTAATCAAGTTTTCGCAGACATCAGGATAGACGCAAGACGGCTTGCGGCAGTTCTTTTCAATCGTTTCATCTTTACAGCTGAGACGATACATATTAGCCGTTGGGCCACCAAGATCAGATATCACGCCAGTGAAGTTGGGTGCAGTATCACGAATCGCTTCCACTTCGCGCAAGATAGAGTCTTCTGAGCGGCTTTGAATAATGCGGCCTTCGTGCTCAGTAATCGAGCAGAATGTACAACCACCAAAACAGCCGCGCATGATATTGACCGAAAACTTAATCATGTCATAAGCAGGGATGCGCGCATCGCCATAGCTTGGATGTGGCAGGCGGGCATACGGCAAGTCAAACACGTAATCCATCTCTTCGGTTGAGAGTGGAATCGGTGGTGGATTCAGCCAAACGTCAATCGAGGTATGCGAGTTACCAGCACCGCTGCTATGACGCTGTACCAGCGCACGAGCGTTCCCTGGATTGGTTTCCAGATGCAAAATACGGCTGGCATGGGCATAAAGCACAGGGTCAGATTTGACGTGCTCATAATCAGGCAGTCGAATCACCGTTTGCTCACGTGGTGGCATTTTGAGTTTATGTTTACGCGCCGTCATGGGCTTATTAAAGCCACGCAGTTGTACCACTTGCGTTTCTTCATCGACTTGTTCAGCGTTGATGACTTTATTGGTGACTGGCTCAGCGACAAAGCCTTTATATTGTGACGACATAGATGACATGGCTTGCCCAACGGGTGAGTCGCTTGGTTTGTCTTGTTCGATTGAGCAGCTATCGATATCTTCAGTCATCACATATGGATTAATAATAGGATCGACACGGCCGACGGTATCGACATCATTACTGGCAACTTCGGTCATGCCAGCTTGCCAATGGCGGCGTGTCGGTGTCAACAGATAAGACGTACCACGCAATTTACTCATTTGCTCAAAGCTATAGCCTTTTGATAAGCCATGCACCACATCGACGATAGCGCGTTCAGCATTACCATACAATAAGACGTCAGCACGGGCATCCAGCAAGATACTACGACGGACTTTGTCTGACCAATAGTCATAATGCGCGATACGGCGTAAGCTGCCTTCAATACCGCCTAGGATAATTGGCACATCAGGATAAGCTTCGCGGCAGCGCTGGCTATAAACGATAGCAGCACGGTCGGGACGTTTATTAGCGACATTACCTGGTGAGTAAGCGTCATCGCTACGGATTTTGCGATCTGCCGTGTAGCGGTTGATCATGCTGTCCATGTTACCCGCGGTCACGCCATAGGCATAGACAGGCTTACCCAGTTCCATAAAGGCGTCTTTGCTCTTCCAATCTGGCTGAGCAATGATACCGACGCGGAAGCCTTGTGCTTCTAACAAGCGACCAATAATCGCCATACCAAAACTTGGATGATCGACATAAGCATCGCCTGAGATGATGATGACGTCACAAGCATCCCAGCCCAGATCGTCCATCTC
The DNA here is from genome assembly GCF_904846665.1 of Psychrobacter sp. Pi2-51. Taxonomy (NCBI): domain Bacteria; kingdom Pseudomonadati; phylum Pseudomonadota; class Gammaproteobacteria; order Moraxellales; family Moraxellaceae; genus Psychrobacter; species Psychrobacter sp. Pi2-51. The sequence continues at coordinate 45,406 of NZ_CAJHBP010000011.1, read as the reverse complement.
TTTACGGCTCATCGGTAGATAAGGCGCAGGCTCGTAGCAGCTCGCCCAATGTTTGTCATAATCATAAAGTGGCTTGGTGCCTTGTTTAAAGGCAGTGCGGGCGATGGTATCGGCAGACATGGGCGGACCTGTTAATTAGAAAATTGGCACTAAAAAGACGTCCTTTATTACTCACTGATAATAAAGGCGAATTTAAAAGCGCTCATTTTAACATGAATTGCCTTCACTATGCGACCTATTCTATGAGGGGCGATTGGCGATAAGTTATTGATAGTGTAAGACAATCTATCAGCCTATCAACAAGAATGGTTTTGAGAAATGCAGAACCATTCTTGCTTTAGATTATGAGTCAGGAGGTGATCAATGCATTGGCTGACAAGTTTTTTAATTGTCTAACAATTGCAATGGGAAAGTCACAACATCAAAAGCTAGGGCAAAGGGTAATAAGACCAATTTTTGCGCCGTATTTGCTCCACTACGAATGACTTGGTCTTGCTGTGTTTCTGTATGAAAGCTAACCATATAAGGCTTGGTTAAGGCGCGATAGTTCGACTGTATCAGGCTTAAATTACTGACCTGCGGATAGATAGCGCCTTTGACAGGAACGCTAAAGCAAAAGCGCTGAGCATTGATACGTTGATCGCTTGCTGAGGTGCACTCTTTACCATTATTTTGCAAAAAGAACTGGTAATCAGAACGTTTAAACTCATCTTTTAGTTTGGCGTAAGAAAGCTTCATTTCTCCTTGAAAATAGCCGTCATTATTGGGCACAGAAAAGCTCATGTCATTATCGACTTGGATGTTCTTTGGCGTTAGATTGGTGAGTAAATTGACCATTTCCGTCCCGCCTTGGGTCAGCACATAGCTGTTCTTTTCACCGATGATTACCATTGTCGCATTTGGCGTTTTTGGTAATGCCTGTGCAGGACGACCAAAAGCCACAATTTGATCTTCAGACAACACACTCTTAGTCGTTGTGGTGTTGACTCGATTGTCACTGTCTAATAATGAGCTAGTGGCACAGCCTGAGGTGACGAGCAATGCCGCAAGTGACACCCCTGTTATCACTGTTTTGAAGCTTAATGCTTTTAATGCTGGATTATTACTTTCTTCTTTTTTAATGGCACGGGTATTTTTAGTCATGCTAAGGCTTCCTTGTCTACTATAGTCATTCCACTATAAAAGTATTACAGCGTTAACCTCGCTTGAAGTATCACATATACATCTACACTCGGTTGCCTTGTACTACTTTTAAATTGAATCGACTATACCGACGGACTATTGAGGTGGTATCTATTATTTTTTGCCAAACTTTCGTTGGTATCGTACCTTGTTTGAGCGCGACTTAGCTACTTTTAATTAACTCAATAAACCAATGCTTGTCGAGATTGCTAATCCAATAAAATCTTTGTACCACTTTTAGTGAAATTCATCACAAATTGGCTTTTAAAGTTGCGCACATTATTCTCATAAATATGATTCAAGATGGGATAGTTGATTAGTTCTAATCCAGATTTAGTACTAGGGGTGACGGTAGGTCTAAAGATGGTCTTTATACTGGGGGCTTCTATTTTGGTATTGCAGTGTTATTTCCCTCACGAGAAAAGTGCATTTTGGCATACGTTTTGCTCTCTCTTTATTAGAGCCTACTTGTCTATATGGATTAGCAAGAGTAGAGCATTAATAGATGTTGATTTGCTGAATAATTGTTTGGAGAGAAGTGTGTGAAGAAATTATCTTTTAGGCTGGATGCGATATCTGTTTTATTTAAGTCGTCATTATTCAAGACCCTGTTGATGATCGGTTTACTGGCTGGGGCAACCAATAGTGCCAATGCTGCTGAGGAGGCCACATTAACGGTGACGCAATTGCTCGAATATCAAAACATTGCTTGGATTATATGGGGCGGGGTATTGGTGTTCTTTATGCAGGCAGGATTTGCCTTGCTAGAGAGTGGCTCAGTACGGGCGAAGAATGCTGTGAATGTGATGATGAAAAACTATACTGATATGTGTATTGGTGGTCTGGCGTTTTATTTGGTAGGTTTTGGACTAATGATGGGCACCAATGACTCTGGGTTTTTTGGTACTGATCATTTTATGCCAGTAGAGCTGTCTAACCTTGATTGGGCACTGATGTTTTTTCAGATGATGTTTGCAGCGACAGCCGTTACGATTGCTAGTGGCGCTATGGCGGAGCGCGTGTCATTTATTGGGTACGCGGTAGCCGCCTGTCTTATTTGCCTGCTTATCTATCCGGTGTTTGCCAGTTGGGTTTGGGGTGGTTATTTTGGTGGTACAGGCTGGCTTACCGAGCTTGGTTTTATTGATTTTGCGGGTTCTACCGTTGTGCATTCTATTGGAGGTTGGTTGGCGCTGGCTGGTATTTTGGTCATTGGCCCGAGATTGGGACGTTTTGCACCTGATGGCACGCCTAGATTGATAGCAGGACATAACATGACGTTACTGGCTCTTGGCGGCTTTATATTGTGGTTCGGTTGGTTCGGGTTCAATGCCGGTTCGACATTATCAATTACTGGCAATATTGGGTTGATAGCAGTCAATACTTTCGTCGCAGCTGTCAGTGCTGTGGTGAGCTATATGATCATATCGAGGGTTTTAGACAAAGCTATCTTGCTCAGCGATAGTGTCAACGCCAGTTTAATCGGTCTAGTATCCATTACTGCAGGGTGTGCAACGACGACGCCTGTGTTTGCCATTATCATTGGTGCGATCGCCTCAGTGGTCTATATCCTAGCGACCCAAGCTTTATTGAAGCTAAAAATCGACGATGTGGTATCAGCAGTTGCGGTTCATGGCTTCGGCGGAGCATGGGGCACACTGGCGGCTGGATTGTTCTATTCAGGGGATTTGTTCAACTTATCACGCTTGGGTGTGCAAGCCCTAGGTGTGGGTGTGGCGCTCGCTTGGGCCTTGGGCTTAGGTTTGGTGATGTACAAACTCATTGATATGACTTTCGGCTTAAAAGCCAGTCGCCTCCACGAGCAACGTGGCCTTGACTATACCGAGCATGCAGAGATAGGCTATCCCGAGTTTCAAAAGCAGATGTTTGATTCTAAAAGTTTAACAGAGCGGCATTTATAGGAGAAAACTGATGACTATCGAAACTCAATCAGTAGAAAAAACCGTGTCCGCGATGGCAAAAGTATTGGAAAAATATTTAAATCATGAGGAAGTATTGCTTCTCACGGTTCAATGGCGACAGTATCCTACGGTTTCCATAAAAATGATGCAACAGTGCGTTTTGGAGGCAACAAAACGCTATCCTAAGCTAAAACCCTATCGGTCTGATATCCGTAAAGATTTTTGGGGTGCGATGCAAGCAGCCAGTCATCAATCGACTGAGGCAGCTACTGAGGCTAATACTGTTAATGGACAAAAGTCTGAATTTGAAGGGGTTCAAGCATTTTATACGGTAATGGAAGCGTTTAACAATCAATTGACCGCACCAGATAATCGCAGTCTGTTTCAGACCTTGCACCAAGCTGTTTCGAAAGAACGCACCTTCAAAGGGCATACGCTTAACATTAGTCAATTTTTAGATGGCGGTCGTCCTGTAGTACCTCATGATATGTATATTTTAAATAATGTGCTTCAACTTGCTTACGTCTGCTTATGCAATATTGTAGGGCCTGTCGAGGCTGATGACATTTTATTTCAGGTGGCGGAGATTGCCAAACAAAGTCATCCAAAAGCAGTGGTCGAAAAGCTGTTTTGATCTAGTGCTGGGGCGCGTTATGAATGAGTTCCTATGCTAGTTCATGACGCGCTCTAACGCTCAATTCTAATATTTTATAAAAGTTCTATTCATCGCAAACAAATCATCATGCTAGCGTCAATCCAATAAAATCTTTGTACCACTTTTAGTAAAATTCATCACAAATTGGCTTTTAAAATTGCGCACATTATTCTCATAAGTGAGCAAACCCGTCGTGAATCGATGGTAATCACTCATATTTTTTGCATTGACCATCAACATAAAATCCGCGTCACCTGATACTTCATAGCAGCTCATGACCTGTGGCTGTGTATTCATCAAGCGCTCAAACCTATGCTGCATCGAGGTATTAGAGCGCGCCATCTCTATCATCACCACGGCAGTCAGTCCGTAACCCACCTTGTTTGGGTCAACGATAGCGACCTGCTTAGTAATCACGCCGTTGCTTATCAATGCTTGGATACGGCGCTGGGCAGTAGCGATAGACACATGCACTTGTTCTGCCACCGTTTTTAATGGCAAGGTCGCATCGTCTTGTAGCAAATTTAAAATCGCTTTATCGATATCATCTAAAATTTGGCTCATTATGTTCTACCTTCTATGAAATGCTTTCATTATCCGTTTTTATCATTATTATCACTATAAATTAAAAGATAAGAAAATATTCAGTTTTGAGCGCTCAAAAAGATAAATTTATTTATAAATGGGTTGTTATAGCAATAATATCTCATCGTTAATTCGTAAAATAGATGCTGTTAATCAAGATCAACAATCAAAGCTTAGCAATCAGAGCCTAGAGCTCAAAAAAGCTTAGTCATGACAAATCAAAGCTAATAGCTGCTCTCCTAATATCTATTTAAATGTACGGTGCTTTTATGTCTACTTCCATCCTTTCTACTGTCTTTGCAAATACGCTCGCAACAACTGTTTCGCGCTTGCCACTGCCTACTATTTGGACAGCAGGTAGCGCACAGCAGCGCACATTAATGTTAGGCGTAGCGTTGGCCGTGCTGTCGAATTTATTGTTTGGTGTACTTTATGCTTACAGCAGCTTTTTAGCGCCATTGTCAGGTACGCAAGTGTTTATCTGGCGTATGCTCGCGATGTGGGCGGCACTGATAGGATATTTGCTGATTAGTGGGCGCTTAGGTGTTCATATTGATAAATTAAAAGCGCTAGGTACTGTGAAGCAATGGGTGTGGTTGTTATTACCAACGCCGGTATTCTTAAGCCAGTTTTGGTTATTTATGTGGGCACCCGTGAATGGGCAAGGTGTACAAACCGCGATGGGTTATTTCTTATTCCCACTAATGATGGTTATATTTGGCTGTGTCTTTTTTGGCGAAAAGTTAAGCCGTCTGCAATGGCTGGCGGTTGGCTTTGCCGCACTAGGGGTCGGCATTGAAATTATCCGTACGCAAAGTATCTCTTGGGCAACGCTTTGGGTCTGCGGTACGTATCCTATTTATTATATCTTGCGTCGTCTGCAAGGAATCGGTGCTGTGACTGGATTATTGGTCGATTTAACGATATTCGCACCATTTGCTTTGGCTTATTTGTTTTTGATAGCACCTAGTAGTTTAATACTCGTTAGCGGCTCTGGTTTTTTTATCATGATGCTGGCGGGACTGGGTGTCATGAGTGTGTTAGCCATGAAAACCAACGTGGATGCCAGCCAAATGCTGCCGGTGAATGTTTACGGCATGATGAGTTATTTGGAGCCTGCATTATTGTTTATACTGGCCATCACCGTATTGGGCAATCCATTTGAATCAGCGATGATTTATAGCTATGGCTTGATTTGGCTGGGTATTGCTTGTTTGGTTACTCATGGCATTCGCCAACTGCGCCGCGCTCGCAAAAACTTATCGTCTTCGGTCAAAAAACAAGTTGCGTAAAAGCTACGATTGACAATATGGATAAGCGATAAAAAAGGACGGCTCAATTAATCGAGCCGTCCTTTTTACCTTAGATTAAAGTGAATCGTTTCATTCATCCATTAATCTAAATGCTGTTTAAAGCCACGTTGCTTATCACGTTCCCAATCACGATCCTTAAGCGTTTTGCGTTTGTCATGTTGCTTTTTACCCAGTGCTAAGCCAATTTGACATTTCACCAGCGAGTTTTTCCAATAGCAGGATAATGGCACACAGGCATAGCCTTTTTGGTTAACTGCACCCATCAATTTTTCGATTTCGCGGCGATTGAGCAGCAGTTTACGAGTACGGATACTGTCTGGGCTGACATGCGTCGAGCTGGATAGTAGCGGCTGAATATGCGCGCCAAATAGGAATGCTTCGTTATTACGGAAGATGATATAAGCTTCGGTAATGGTCATTTTGCCCGCGCGAATGGCTTTTACTTCCCAACCTTGTAACGACAATCCTGCCTCAAACGTTTCTTCAATGAAGTACTCGTGTCTAGCTTTTTTGTTCGCACAAATTTGATTTTCCGGTTTTTTTGATTTTTTTGACATAATTTCTCCATAAGAATCACTCAAAAGTATCGTGTTCTTATCTGACCAGTCCTACTAATTCCTCATCCTAACCCGTTTAATTGGATTATCTCACATTTGAATGATAAGACGGATGAGTCGAACCGCCTATTGTAGCAAAGCACCTCACAAAAATGTAAGTCAGCTGTTAGGACAAATGTAGCAGATAAGTATTAAGTTCGGGCAAAATTTGCTAGCATATGGCGTAATATTACCGACTATATTAGCCATGTTATGAGCCACTCTATTACTTCTAATTCCTCAAAGCTGCACACCAAGATTTTATATCCTGGCACCTTTGACCCGATTACCAATGGTCATGTGGACTTGGTCAAGCGCGCAACTAAGCTGTTTGATGAGGTCGTCATCGCCGTTGCATCAGGACATCATAAAAAACCGTTGTTTAATTTTGAAGAGCGCGTCACTTTAGTAGAGACCGTGTTTGAAGATTTACCCCAAGTTTCGGTCATTGGTTTCGAAGGCTTGCTAGTAGATTTTATGCGTGAAAAAAACGCCACTGCGGTATTGCGTGGTCTACGGGCGATGTCGGATTTTGAATATGAGTTTCAGCTCGCTAATATGAATCGCGAGCTCGATGAAAACTTTGAAGCGGTGTTTTTGACCCCTTCTCAGAATTATTCATTTATCTCGTCGACGATGATTCGCGAAATTGCCAGACTTGGCGGCGATGTCAATAAATTTGTCCCTCCGTGTGTGGCACAGGCTTTTACAAAAAAGCTGGATATTAAAGACAGCTAGCCCTTTAATAAGCTCATAGCTACAGCATATAGGCTAAGAATAAACAATAAGGAGCAGTTTATGGCGCTATTAATTACTGATGAATGCATCAATTGTGATGTGTGCGAGCCTGCCTGCCCAAACGAAGCCATCTCAGAAGGCGATGATATCTATGTCATCGATCCTGATTTATGCACGGAATGCGTCGGTCATTTCGATGAGCCGCAATGCGTGGTTATTTGTCCGGTTGACTGTATTCCTCATGATCCTAACCATGTCGAAACTGAAAGTGATTTGATGTCTAAATACAAACGCATTACTGGTCAATAAGTGACTCATATACTATTGATAACATCTGGATTTAAAGCGCTTTAGGGACAATGTAATGACGATAAATGCAAGCCAGATAACGAGCGACTTTGACCAGCAGCACCTTTGGCACCCATATGCCAGCCTACCACCGACTTATCCCAATATCGTTATTGATCGTGCTGAGGGCATTTATATCATTACCCAAGATGGTACGCGCCTGATCGATGGCATGTCGTCGTGGTGGGCGAGTGCACATGGCTATAATGATCCCAAACTAAATGCGGCGATGATTGAGCAGTTAGGCAAAATGGCGCATGTCATGTTTGGTGGTTTGACGCACCAGCCAGCGATAGATTTAGGCAAAAAGCTGCTCGATATTGTGCCTGCTGGTTTAGAGGCTATTTTTTATGCGGACAGCGGCAGTATTGCGGTAGAAGTTGCGCTTAAGATGGCATTGCAATATCAGATTGCCGCCAAGCGTCCACAAAAATGCCAGTTTGCTTCAACCCACTCTGGTTATTATGGCGACACGTGGCACGCGATGAGTGTTTGCGACCCTATTAATGGTATGCACAGCTTGTATGGCAAACAATTACCGATGCAGCACTTTGTTCCTGCCCCGCCATTAGGGTTTGAGCGCATTTTAACGTTAGAAGAACGCACCGCACTGACGACGTTTTTCGATGAGCATAGCGAACAGCTGGCAGGCTTTATTATCGAGCCAATTATCCAAGGCGCTGGTGGCATGCGTTTTTATAGTCCTGAATACTTGCAACTATTACGTCAGCTGTGTGATCAACATGAGGTGTTGCTGATTGCGGATGAAATCGCCACTGGTTTTGGGCGTAGTGGCAAGCTGTTTGCTTGCGAGCATGCCGATATTAGCCCTGATATCATGACGATTGGTAAAGCCTTGACTGGCGGCTATATGACCTTTGCCGCGACTTTATGTACGCGCCATATTGCTGATACCATTAGCCAAAGCGATTATCCAGCTCTAATGCATGGCCCAACCTTTATGGGTAATCCGTTGGCATGTGCTGTTGCTTGTGCCTCAATTGATTTAATACTGTCCTATGATATCGAAGCGCGTACAGCCAATATGCAATCTGTCATGGAGCAACAGCTTGCTCCAGCTGCTATGTTAAATGGTGTTGCCGAGGTGCGTTGTCTAGGCGCGGTAGCAGTGATTGAGCTGCAAGAAGCCGTTGATATGCCAACCTTTCAAACATTGCTGATTGAAAATGGTATTTGGGTCAGACCCTTTGGTAAGTTGGTCTATATTATGCCGCCTTACATCATCACTGATGATGAGCTGGTAACGTTATGCCAGTCATTACTAACCGTCGTCACTGCTTACTTGGGTCAAATCCCTACGACCGATAGAGTTCCGCTATGAGCGTGCTATTCATCTCTGGTATCGATACCGATATCGGCAAAACCTATGCCACAGGTATGCTTGCAAAAGCCTTAATGCAGCAAGGCACAAACGTTATCACTCAAAAGTTAGTCCAAACGGGCGTTAGTGTCAATCCAATGACCGGTGAAATGGGTATTGCTGACGATATTATCATGCACCGCGCGTTAATGGACATACCGCTACAGCCGTGTGATTTGGATTTTACTACTTGTCCTTATCGTTATAAAAAACCTGCTTCACCGCATCTTGCGAGTAGACTATCCAAACAAACACTCGATCCTGAGGTTATTACGAGCGCTACAAAAAGTTTGCAAGTTGATTATGAAGTAGTGTTATTAGAAGGCGCAGGCGGGCTACTAGTGCCCATTACTGAGCAGTTATTCGTCTTAGACTACATTGCTGCTCAAGGCTATCCGATTATTTTAGTTACTTCGGGTCGCTTGGGTAGCATTAATCATACCTTGCTTAGTCTCGAAGCTATTACCCAGCGCGGCTTACAGGTTCATACTGTTGTCTATAATCATATCCATGACGATACCGATAATACTGACGTCGAGATAGCTGATAGCACGATTGAGTTTTTACAGAACCATCTACAGCAACATTATCCAACGACACACTGGCTACAGTTACCCCAATTAGAAAACCATGCAATGTCTGATACTAAAACAGCGTTTAAGTATCAGACATGGTCTTTGCCAAAGAGCTTTATTTGAGTGGTTTACGAATAGTATTCATTGTGAATGAAAATAAGCGTAAAAGATATTCCTAGACGGCGATTAGATTTGCTATACTAGCGCGCTTGGTAGACTAGGCAATCGCCGCTGCATACTGGCAACAGATGAGCAGGGGAGGAAAGTCCGGGCTACATAGGGCAGCGTGCCAGCTAACGGCTGGGCAGGGTAACTTGACGACCAGTGCAGCAGAGAGTAGACCGCCTTTGGCTTATATGGGTATCGCAAGATATTCATGTCATCGGTAAGGGTGAAAGGGTGCGGTAAGAGCGCACCGCGTGGCTGGCAACAGTTCACGGCATGGTAAACTCCACGCGTAGCAAGACCAAATAGGCATCGGCATGGCGCGGCCCGCGTTCGATGCGGGTAGGTTGCTTGAGCGTACGAGCGATTGTACGCCTAGAGGAATGATTGTCCACGACAGAACCCGGCTTATCGGTTTACCAAACCTTTTTAATGGCTGAAATTGTATTTATAAAATGCTTACTGTATGTTGGTGAGTATTTATTTGCAGAAAATGCCATGTTTTTTCGAAAAAATGCCTTTTGGGGGTTGACGAGGTTAGTCAACTTGGGCATAATACCGAGCCTAAAATGGCGATGTAGCTCAGCTGGTTAGAGCGCATGACTCATAATCGTGAGGTCAAGAGTTCAAGTCTCTTCATCGCCACCATCTATAGCAAGACTAGTAACATTAAAAAAAACCAATCCTTCGTGATTGGTTTTTTTTTGCCTAAAATAAATCAGTGAAAACGATATTTTGCAGGAATGTAAATAGAGTGCTCAATTATATTTACTTACTGTTTTCTTGCTAAATCATAGGTTTATCTGTCTAGACACAGATTAATTCTTGTAACTTATGTCGCGCTTACTTATCATAGGGGCTGTTTTCGGTAAAGTCCTGTAACGCCATGTCTGTACAATTACCTCCTTATCGTCCAATTAAGCATCGTAGTGGCCTCAAAGTCATGGGTGCCGCATTTCATGCATTATTGATGCGTGAGCTGCAAACACGCTTTGGTGGCTACCGTTTGGGTTACCTCTGGGCACCGCTTGAGGTTCTTTTTCAAGTACTGATATTTTTAGTGATTTTTGGTGCTATTCGTGAACGTTTAGTGCCTGGAATGGATTTTTCCTTGTTCTTAGTAGCGGGTATGGTTCCCTTCCGTATGTTTCAGAAAATAGCAACGAGAGCATTAGGAGCTGTTGAGGCAAATAAAGGCCTGTTGATGTATCGTTCGATCAAGCACATTGATGTGATTATTGCGCGCTCATTTTTAGAATTGGTTATTTATTTTTTTACGTCAATATTATTGTTGCTTGGCTTGGCTTTCTTTGATATTTATGCCAATTTAGAAAACTTGCATATTGTACTATTTTGCTGGATTACGCTGTTTATATTTAGCTTTGGTGTTGCTTTAATCATGATGGTTGTTGGGTTCTACGGCGGCGAAATTAGCAAGGTAATAACTATATTTTTTACGATACTATATTTTACTTCTGGTATTATTTATCCAATTCATATCGTTCCTGAGCCATATTTTAGCTATCTGCTCTATAATCCGTTTATTCATAACATTGAGCTGATAAGGCATGCATTCGCGCCTAATTATCCAGCAGATCATATTGATATAGGGTATTTTTTGAAATGGATGTTTGCGATGAATTTTTTAGGATTGTTGCTCTATAAGTATGCTGAGCGTGACATGATTCGTTCGCGTTAAATATGGCTATGTAAGACAGAAGAAAAGGTAAATAAGTGATTGAAATTAAGAATGTTTCTAAGTCATTTATGACCAAGCAAGGTCGGCATTATCTATTTAAAGATTTGAACCTGACTATTGGTGATAAACAGAATGTCGGATTGCTCGGTCGCAACGGTGCGGGTAAATCGACTTTGCTGCGTATTATATGTGGACTAGATCAGCCTGATCACGGAGAAATCATAACTGACTCGACGATTTCATGGCCTGTAGGTGTGGCAGGTGGTTTTCAGGGTAGCTTGACCGGTCGTCAAAATGTCCGTTTCGTTTGTCGTCTTTATTCAAGTGGATCTTATATTGATGAAAAAATTCGTTTCGTAGAAGAGTTTGCTGATATTGGCAGCTATTTTGATATGCCAGTTAAGAGTTATTCGTCAGGAATGAAGTCACGTCTAACGTTCGGCTTAAGCTTAGCGTTTGATTTTGATTACTATATGCTCGATGAGGCAGGTGCGGTTGGTGATGCGGCTTTTCGTAAGCGTAGTGAAGAGATTTTGGCAGCGCGACGCGCACAAGCAGGGTTTTTAATAGTGTCACACAATATTGGTGATATTAAGCGTAATTGCGATATTGGCATTGTTTTAATGGATCAGACAGCACACGTGTTTGACGATACAACAGAAGCGATTGAGGTTTATGAAAAGCATATCCACAAAGCAAAAAAGTAAGATAGCTAACATCTCGTTATTTATCGGCTTAGTGATCATTCCTTGGGTGCTAGTGATATTTTATGTCATGACACTTGCACATCCGCGCTTCATCTCGACCGCTGACGTGGTTGTGAAACAAGTAAGCGAGTCTAGTGTGCCCTCTGGTGGCGGTTTATCGGCCTTATTGGGTGTGAATAGCACCAGTAAAGAAGATGCCACCTATCTGACTGAATATATCTTGTCTAACGATATGGTGAAGCGCCTCGATAACAAGTTCAAGTTCCGAGAAGCTTATCATGTTGATGGCTCAGATCCGCTCAATGAAATTGACCCTGACGCCTCGCAAGAAGATTTACTCGAATATTTTAAAAGTCGTGTCCATATCAATCTTGACGAACAAAGCTATGTGCTTTCGGTATCGACAGAAGCCTTTGATTCGGCTTATGCTTTTGAGCTTAATAAAGCGATTTTGAGTGAGTCTGAGCAGTTTGTAAACCGTATCTCACAAGAGGTTGCTCGTGATCAGCTAGTATTTGCAGAGACGCAACTCGATGAGTCACAAGCTCGCTTGAATGATGCCAAAGAGCAGCTGCTTAACTATCAAAACGAAAATGAGATTTATGATCCGCAAGCCAATGCGCAAATTGTTAATCAGCTGATTGGTAGCTTACAAGCGCAGCTTAGCTCATTGCGCACAGAAGAGCGACAACTGCTCAGCTATTTGAACCCAGATGCACCGCAAGTGGTGTCGTTAAGAAGTCAGATAAAAGCGGTTGAAGAACAAATCAATCAAGAACAAACCAAATTGACGTCACCAAACACCACCAAATTGAACCGTCAAGCGGTACAGTTTGAGACGATTAAAGCCGACGTTGAGTTTGCCACTGAACTATATAAGTTGTCACTATCATCGCTTGAAAAGGCACGTTTAGAAGCCTTTAAAAAGATGAAAAACTTGATTGTGATTTCAACTCCTTATGAAGCTGAAGAGTCATCATATCCACGTCACATTTATATTATTTGGACATCGCTTGCATTGCTTTTGATGCTTTATGGCTTCGTACGTTTAGTGATGGCAGTGGTTCGTGACCATCGTAGCTAGATTTGATCAAGGCAGTTTTGACAAACCAGATACCAGTAATGATCGACAGATCTGCAAAGGAATACAACGCATGAACATGAAACCACGTCCTATCGTGACGATGATTAAGGTAATGAGCTTGACGATGGCTGCGACCAGCATCTCAGCACTCGCAGCGACCAGTTATGCGGATCAAATATCAGGATCTAGCTTTGGCACTAGTAGCAATAGCATGAGTCAAGACCAAAACCGCAGCAATATCAATGTCTCAACGCAAGCTTTTGCTGGCGGTGTGCCAGGTCAAGCAACGACTCAAGAGGCAGTCGCTGCAGCAAGCTTACCGAGTCAGTCGGTTATTAACACCACACGACCTTATCAAGATATCAATACCCAAGATTTGATGTTTGGCGAACAGTTATTTCGCGGCGCGTTCTCGACGACTTCTGGCTCCACCTTTAACGACAGCTATGTGATCAACCCCGGTGATAATGTACAGGTGCGGATGTGGGGTGCGTATCAATATGCTGCAACGACAACTGTTGATCCGCAAGGCAATATCTTTTTGCCTAATGTTGGTCCAGTCCGTATTTCTGGTGTGCAAAATGGCAGTCTACAAAACGTGGTCAAAAGCGCTGTCAGTCGTATTTACCGCTCAAACGTTGGTGTTTATGCATCTTTAGAGCAAGCGCAACCGGTTAAAGTTTTCGTGACTGGCTTTGTCAAACAACCTGGTTACTACGGTGGACTTGCCGCAGATTCGGTATTGTCTTATTTAGATCGTGCAGGTGGCGTCGACCCAACACGTGGTAGTTATATTGATATCCAAATCAAGCGCAATGGTCAGATGCTACAGCAAGTCAATCTATATGATTTTTTACTGGCGGGTAAACTGCAATCATTTGCGTTTCGTGATGGTGATGTGATTACGGTTGCGCCGCAGAAAAAAACGTTTGTAGTGGGTGGGCAAGTTCAGAATGAATACACCTTTGAATTTGATGTGAATGATTTGACCATTGGTGACGTATTACAAGTGGCCAGTCCAGCAGCGAATGCTACCAACGTTAGTATCACTCGCAGTGCAGGACGAGCGCAAACGGCAGAGTATTATTCGCTTGCAGAAGCGCAGAATGTCCCTGTCTATAATGGCGATCAAATGGTAGTGACCTCAGATCGCTATGCAGGCACAATTGCTGTACAGGTAAAAGGTGCGCATACGGGTAATGGCGCGATGGTTGTACCATACGGTGCTCGCCTAAAAGATATCGTCCCGCAATTGCAGCCGAGTCCACTGGCGAAACTGACGCATCTAACCATATATCGTCAATCTGTTGCTGAGCAACAAAAACGCATGATTAATGAATCGCTTGATCGTTTGGAAGAGTTAACACTAGCCACTCAGTCAACGACTCGTGAAGAAGCAGCACTACGCCAAGATGATGCTGCACTGGTTAAGCAGTTCGTCGCCAAGGCTCGTAATGTACAGACTGATGGTCAGATTGTTGTTGTGCCAAACTCGTGGCAGGATATTATTCTGCAACAAGGCGATATTATTGAGATACCCGCGCAAACATCAGTCATTACAGTTAATGGTCAAGTACGAGCACAAGGCGCACTTACCTTTAATCCTGATTATACCGTTGGCGATTATGTTGCCAATTCTGGTGGTTTCTCTGATAATGCCGACGTTAAAGAAATTTTGATTATTCATCAAAATGGCGCCAGCGAAGTGGTCAACACTGCCTACCGTATTCAGCAGGGTGATGAGATTATGGTGCTCCCGAAAGTCAAAACCAAGCGTGTGGAAATTGCTCGTGGCTTATCGCAAATTATCTATCAATTGGCAATTGCGGCTAAGGTTGTATTAGATCTATAACGGTTCATACTGGTTATGTAGATTGAGACATCAATGACTAATAAAGGTATCGAGAATGGCAAAAAGTGTAAAGCATAAGGATGAGATGCAAGGAATGTCTACCTTTGATGATGCACTATTGTCGCCATTACCGAAGCCTGAAGTATTGAAACCTGAGGTATTAAAACCCAAAGCACCAAAACGTCTGGCGGTAGTAGGTAAAGGTATGCGCCGTAATAACCTTTTACTATCGAGTGTCCTACGAGCAGACATTCAGCGCTGGTATCCTTGGTCAAGCTTGCAACAACGCCTTAATATAGGGGTTGAAACCCCTGATGCCTTTATCGGTTGGGGTCATAAGAAAAGCTATCAACGAGCAAAGCATGCTGCCAAACGGCAGAAGCTTACAACGCTAAGTATTGAAGATGGCTTCTTACGGTCGTTAAATTCAGGACTTAGTAGCCGCTATGGGCTGAGCGTCGTCACTGATGATATTGGTATCTACTTTGATTTAACGCAGCACTCACGCCTTGAGCAACTGATTATTGAGCGTACTAAATATGCTATTACGACCAATAATAAAAGTATAGATGAAGAACGCGCTCGACAACTGATGGTACGTATATGCGACGAAAAGCTTAGCAAGTACAACTCAGTTATCGATTGTCCATCATTGGACAAGTTGGCTGATGAAGAAAATACAAATCCAAAAGAAAGCGCTTCAACATCGCATATTTTATTGATTGACCAAGTGGTTGGCGACGCGTCTATTAAAGGTGCTGGTGCGAACAAACGTCAGTTTAAGAAGATGTTAAAATCTGCATGCCGCAGTCATCCAAATGCTCATATTTGGATCAAGGCTCACCCTGCCTCAAAATCAGGATATCTAACCAATTTAAAGCTGCCAAAAAACGTCCGACTATTAACCCAAACGCTTAACCCTATCGAATTATTAACGCAAGTTAGCGATGTTTATACCGTTAGCTCGCATATGGGCTTTGAAGCATTGATGCTCGGTAAAACAGTGCATTGCTTTGGTGTTAATTGGTATAGTGGCTGGGGACTGACCGATGACAGCGGTGCACCCAAAAATCTGCTTAAAGCGGTCGAGAAACGTCGTCAAAAACTTGTCAGCAAACTGCTAGAGGCTCGGGAACATTCAAATCCTGCGTTGTTTCCTACATCATTTGCTAAAAAAACATCTGCGACGTTAGAAACGTTATTTTATAGCGGCTATATCGATTACAGCCGCTATGTAGATCCAGCCACCAAGCAAGCCTGTGACATTGATACAGCGATAGAATGGCTAGTGACTAATCGCTATTGGCAAGGACGCCTTGAGGGTAATTTGACGGTATATGAGTTTAGCCGCTGGAAGCTGCCGTTTGTGAAGGCTTTCGTTCATCTGCCCCGTACCACTCTTTTTATAAAACCCAAACCACGCCTCAAGAATTTGCTGCATCCTGATCACTTACGCGTCAATTATCAGCAGCCGCTATTGGTATGGGGTCTAGCCAAGCGTCAACAGGTACAAAAAAAACTACAGACCAAGATTTCCAAGCAGCATTTACAGATGCCATCTATTTACTGTATGGAAGATGGGTTTATTCGCTCAAACGGTTTGGGTGCGACCTTGCTGGCGCCATTGTCAGTGGTTATAGACAAGCAAGGTATCTACTATGACGCGACGCAGCCGTCAGATTTGGAAACGTTATTACGTCATTGTCAGGCGATGAGCCCACAGCAAAGTAGGCGTATAAAACAACTTCAAGATAAGTTGCTTAATCAGCGGGTAAGTAAATACAATGTTGGGACCGATATCGGCAGTGCTGATAGCCAGCATACTTCTTGGGTACATAATGCAAAGGTATCTGGAAAACGCCGCATTCTTATCGTTGGACAAGTCGAAGATGATTTATCGGTGCAATATTGTGGTTCAGAAATTAAGACCAATAGCGGCTTGATTGAGCGTGTACAGCGAGACAATCCAGATGCTTATCTGATTTATAAACCTCATCCAGATGTTGAGGCGGGATTGCGTGTAGGTAAGGTAGGAGAGGCGCATCTAAAACAAGTTCAAGCGGTCGCTTATGATACAGCGATGCCGGACTGTTTAGAGGGTGTCGACGAGGTGCATACCATGAGTTCATTGACGGGATTTGAAGCCTTGTTACGTGGCTTAAAAGTGACTTGCTACGGTTTACCGTTTTATGCAGGCTGGGGCCTAACGACTGATATTGATGCACAGCTACCATTAAAAGCTGAGTATCTAAGCAGGCGTAAACGAGAAACAGCATTGACACTTGAACAACTGCTGCATTGCACGTTGATAGACTATCCTTTATATCGACTTCCCAATGGTTATGGGCTGGCGCAAGTTGAGCAAGTCATTGATTACTTGTACCCGCCAAAAAATAACGCTTTTGCCACAACTCAAAATGAAATAAATAATAATTCGGTCAAAACAATCTCTATTTCCAAAAAACTTTCAGCCGTACCCAGTCAGTTGAAGCGCCAAGCTGCCACCCGTTTTATGCAGCAGCGTCATCAATGGCAGCAGCGTCTACGTAGCGTGCTTCGTTAGTTTTCTTTGAACGCGTGATGTAAAACCACTGCGACAAGTATGGGCTTTTTCGGTATAATCATTGATAATTAATGTCTATTCACGCGGTCTAACGACCACTCTTGCTTTGATCTTTTATCCTTCAATTAATGGTAATTCAATACTATGGCAGCTTCGATGTCTCATTTGCTTACTCATCGACACGTTTTGCTGTTACAGGGAAAGATGGGCGGATTTTTTGACCGTTTTTCTACATTTTTGCAAACTCAAAATATTCAAGTGAGTAAAGTAAACTTTAATGCAGGCGATGCTTTTTTTTATAGCCACCCCAATACGCATGAATATACGGGTACTTTGGCGCACTTTTCATCTTGGTTGCAGGTTTTTATTACTGAGCATAATATTGATGCGATTGTATGTTTTGGTGACTGTCGCCCACATCATACGCAAGCGTCCTGTATCAGTGAAAAATTAGGCACCTCATTTTTCGTGTTCGAAGAAGGCTATTTACGACCTGATTATATTACCTTGCAAGAGTATGGTATTAATGGCTATTCACGCCTAAATACTGAAGATATTAAAGCGCTCAAAAAGGCCAATGACCATCCAATCTATACGCACAATCGCTTTTATCGGCTAAGTATTGCCGCTATTGTTTATTATGTTATCGCTTGGCTATACAAAAGCCGCTATCCGCATTATTCACATTACCGTGGCATGACGGCATGGCAAGAGGCAATCGCGTGGCTCAAAGCGCCATGGCGTAAATTGCGAGGGTATTTACCTGATAAACAACTACAAAAGAGGCTGACCAAACAAGAAAGTGATAATTATTTCTTGATCAGCTTACAAGTCCATAATGACTCGCAGATTACCCATCATAGTGATTATCATGACATAGTACAGTTTATTGATGAAGCCATTGCAAGCTTTGCAGGTCATGCGAATCAAACACAGCTATTGGTATTTAAACACCATCCCTTAGATCGTGGTCATCGAGACTATCGTGAATTGGTCTCCAGTTTAGCCACACGCTATCAGGTCAGTCACCGCGTCTTTTATGGCTGCGATATGCATCTACCAACCTTGATGAAGCATAGTATCGGCATGGTGACGATTAACAGTACAACAGGATTGCAGTCGGTATACCACAAAAAACCTACTAAGGTGATGGGTCGGGCGATTTACGACACCCCAAAACTGACCGACCCAAAGCCGCTTGATGATTTTTGGCAGCATCCTAAAGACCCAGACAATGAGTTCTATTTAAGATTCCGTGAGTATCTGATCGAGCAGACACAAATCAATGGGGCTTTTTATGGTCGATCGCCATGGATGTACAAATATCTAAAGCAAATAAATAGAGACACCAGCGCAATCTCTGATACGGCTAAATAGCTCATCAAGCAGGAGTTGGCTATCAATGTTCTTTGATTCATTACAGCGTTTAACGTTGCGTTATAAAATGCTAAATTAAGCGCTTATTTAACCATTAACGCTATTCAGTCGTTAGTGTCAGCAGCCATTCCAATTCCTACTAATAAAATCGCCTTACTTTACAGTGGAAAACTGCTAGAATACCTGCATATATCGGTACGTCGCAGTAATGGATGTTATTGCCCTTTTTGCGAACCGATCATTATTCTATCACCCTTAATTTAGTAGGCGCTTTGTGACTGCATTAGCCAATATTCGTAACTTTTCTATCATTGCCCACATTGATCATGGCAAATCGACCCTTGCCGATCGTTTCATTCAAATGTGCGGTGCCTTGCAAGACCGTGAAATGCAGGCGCAAGTACTCGACTCAATGGATATTGAGCGTGAGCGCGGTATCACCATCAAAGCGCAGTCAGTGACTTTGTTTTATGACCACCCAAATGGCGAGCGCTATCAGCTCAACTTTATTGATACGCCAGGCCACGTTGATTTCTCTTACGAAGTCTCGCGTTCATTGGCTGCCTGTGAAGGAGCGCTATTGGTCGTAGATGCGGCGCAAGGCGTGGAAGCACAATCGGTCGCTAACTGCTATACCGCAGTCGATCAAGGCTTAGAGGTGATGGCAGTTTTAAACAAAATTGACCTACCACAAGTTGAGCCTGAGCGTGTTATTCAGGAGATTGAAGACATCATTGGTATCGATGCTGTCGATGCCCCACGTGTGTCAGCGAAATCCGGTCTTGGTGTGGATAAATTACTAGAGGCTTTGGTTGCTTTTATTCCTGCACCCACTGGCGACCGTGAAGCCCCGCTACAAGCGTTGATTATTGACTCATGGTTTGACAATTATTTAGGTGTGGTCTCTTTAGTACGTGTGCGTCAAGGAACCATACGTAAAGGTGACAAGCTCTATATCAAGTCCACCAAAGAGGCACACTTGGTCGGCTCTATTGGTGTTTTCACACCGAAACCTCTAGATACGGGTGTCTTGGAAGCCGGTGAAGTTGGCTTTATTATTGCTGGTATTAAAGATATTGCTGGTGCGCCCGTTGGTGATACGATTACCCATGCCAAAACGCCTGACGTTGATCGTATTCCTGGATTTAAGCAGGTAACGCCGCAAGTCTATGCCGGTATGTTCCCTGTCGAATCTACTGACTTCGAAAAATTTCGTGAAGCGTTGCAAAAATTGCAAATTAACGATGCCTCGTTGTTTTTTGAGCCAGATACCTCAGATGCGCTTGGTTTTGGTTTCCGTTGCGGCTTTTTGGGTATGCTGCACATGGAGATTATCCAAGAGCGCCTAGAGCGTGAGTATGACTTGGATCTCATCACCACGGCACCGTCGGTTATTTATGAGATTGTAAAAAAAGATGGCAGTATTATTTATGTCGATAACCCATCAAGACTGCCTGAACCTAATAACATTGAAGAGTTTCGTGAGCCGATCGCCCGCTGTCAGATTTTAGTACCGCAAGATTATTTGGGTAACGTTATGACGCTATGTATTGAGCGTCGCGGCGTCCAAGTTGATATGCGCTTTATGGGACGTCAAGTTCAGCTGATATTTGATATTCCGATGGGCGAGGTGGTGATGGATTTCTTTGATCGCCTAAAGTCTGTGTCACGTGGATTTGCCTCGCTTGATTATAACTTTGAACGTTACCAAGTCGACAAACTGGTTAAAATAGATGTGTTGATTAACGGTGACAAAGTCGACGCCCTAGCCATGATTGTGCACGAAACCCAGTCTCGTTACCGTGGCAATGCGCTTGTTACTAAAATGAAAGAATTAATACCACGCCAAATGTTTGATGTGGCGATTCAGGCCGCTATTGGCAGTCAAATCATTGGACGTAGCACCGTCAAAGCCATGCGTAAAGATGTATTGGCCAAGTGCTATGGTGGTGATGTTTCTCGTAAAAAGAAACTGCTGTCTAAACAAAAAGCAGGTAAAAAACGCATGAAGCAAGTGGGTAATGTGGAAATTCCACAAGAAGCCTTTTTAGCAGTATTGCAAGTCGATTAAGATATTGATATACGTATAATCATCGCTAGTCTTATAAATTTAAATAGTCAGATAAGCATCTCGTTAATAGGCAATTTAGTATGGATTTCGATTTTAATTTGATTTTAGTGCCATTAACTATTGGCTTGGGTATTATTTGGCTATTAGATAAGTTAGCGTTTAAACAGCGCAAAACACGTGGTCGCGGTCAAGAGAGCTTATTGGTACGCTGGGCTTATGATTTTTTCCCTGTATTGGCAGTGGTATTAATAGTACGCTCGTTTTTGATTGAGCCTTTTAATATCCCATCATCTTCTATGGTGCCGACGTTATATACAGGCGACTTTATTGCGGTCAACAAGTATGCCTACGGCGTGCGTTTACCTCTGACTTATAATAAAGTATTGGATACAGGCGCGCCTGAACATGGCGATGTGGCCGTATTTCGTTACCCAGAAAACCCAAGTATTTATTATATCAAGCGCGTCATTGGCTTACCGGGTGATACGGTCAGCTATGATCAAGGCACGCTTGCTATCAATGACGTACCGGTAGCAACCAAATCAATCGATTTTGATGCCAATGCTGAACTCACTGCACAGCTGTATCCCCCAGGACAAATTGCACCAGGGCAAGTACTTACGGAAGAAAACGCTGCAGCAATGGGTCAACAAGAAGAAGGTGAGGCGCAGTATTTTCAAGAAACACAAGGTGAGCATGAGCATTTCGTTCGCTACTTGAATGGTATGAATAGTTCGCAGTATGGGCCGTTTTTGCAGCAGCAGTCACCAGAAGTGGTTAGCTCAGAAGGAAATGAGTGGCGTATTAAGGTTCCTGAAGGTAATTACTTTGTGATGGGTGATAACCGTGATCGCAGTGCTGACGGTCGCTTTTGGGGCTTTGTCCCTGATGAAAACCTAGCAGGCAAGGCCGTTTATATTTGGATGCATAAGCCACCTGGTCTCAACGTACCCACCTTTTCGCGTAATGGCTCTATTGATTAAAATCATGGAACAACAGCGTGTTTATTTATGGACAATAGTTTCGTGCTACTATTATGATGATCCGATAATGTTAAATATCCAATCGTTGTGACTGTCTAATAGTTTAATAAATGGATACTTAGTGTTATTGAGGTATCTAATAAAAATATAGTAATTTACCCGTTGAGAGGTGTTATGGTGCAGCAGTTATCTGGTTTGTCTACCCAGCGCGGCGCTAGCGTGACTAGCATTGTATTATTTATCATTGTTCTCGGTATTGCTGTCAAGTTGATGATTGCTATTGTACCAGCACAGATCGGTGATTATCAGCTGACTAAGCTCTTAGGAATGGAGCTTAAAGAAGCCAATGACAAAGGTGAAACGGCTAAGCAATTCGTTGAGCGTGTAAATCGTCAGTTATCTATCAATGCTGATTATAATACCAATGCAGAAGACGTGTTTACTTTCACTAATAAAAAGACGGGTCAGCTAGCTATCTATAAGAAATACGAACAAACCAATAACCTTTTCGGTAATGTCGATATTGTCAATCGCTTCGAAGGTGATATTGACGCAACCATGGCAGAGTAGCCTGAATGAGTATATAGCTCATTTCTTATTTATTCGTCAAACATCATTTACGACCATATTTTTTATTAATTAATCGTTATTAACCAGTCATTATTAACCAATTACCTCAGTAAAACAAAAGGGATAACCACAAGCCACGCATGAAACCAACTTCGCAGCACTCTCAGGCGGTTCCTACTCCCCAAACAAATAACACGTCTGTCGACACGCTTATTGTTAGCTCAGAATTCATCCAACGCTTGGCCATATTAACGCGCAAGCTGGGTTATGTGTTTAATAATCTAACACTTCCCAAGCTGGCACTGACTCATCGCTCGTTTGATAGCAAAAAAAACTACGAGCGTTTAGAGTTTTTGGGCGATGCATTATTGGGTATGATTGTGGGTGAGGCTCTATATCATCGTTATCCCAGTCAAAACGAAGGACGTTTGACGCGTATGCGTGCCACTTTGGTACGCCAAGAATCGCTGGTCATCATTGCTCAAAATTTAGAGCTTTCCAATCATTTAATATTAGGGATAGGGGAGCGTAAAGGTGGTGGTCGTAATCGTGCTTCTATATTAGCAGATGCTGTAGAGTCGCTGATTGGTGCTATCTATTTAGACAGTCAGGATATGACTATTACTCGTGATTGCGTGCTCTCATGGTATGGAGACCTGATTGATAATGTCAATGACCAAAAAGCTCTAAAAGATGCTAAGAGCCGCTTGCAAGAATGGCTACAATCTAAGCAATTTGATTTGCCGCATTATGAGCTTATGGAAACCCGTGGCAATGCACCGCATCAAATTTTTGTGGTGCGCTGTCAGGTAAATATCAGTAACTGCCCTGATATTACTGAATCGGGTGAAAGTCGCCGTATTGCTGAACAGAAAGCAGCAGAGCTGATGATTAATCAACTGCATAAGCTCCCAAGCTTGCCTAAAACTCGCTCGTAATCTAGATATCCCAAGCATGTTCTAACCAAAAAATGAATTTATAATATTTTTTAAGTAAGGGTTATTTTTAAATAATACTTATTTTAAAACCGCAAATATTCTCAAGCCAAGCATGGTGCTGCTATCTTATTTGATACTACTTTATTTTAGATAGCAGTAGAACTGTTGAGCTGATGATAAACCCCACAGGATAAACCTATGAGCAATCATACTGACTTGCCATCAAACAATGAAGATAATACCAACGCTATGACCCAAAAAACAGACGTAAAACCAATACTAGAAAATGCTGAATTAAAAAGTGCCGACTTAAATTCCGAGCACTCAGAAAATAATGAGGCAGAAAGCAACGATGTAGAAAACGATATGGCCATCGAAGAGTTTTTCTCGCCAAATAATAATGCGAGTATGGCTGATGATTTTAAAGCTGGCTATGTGGCAATCGTTGGACGTCCAAACGTGGGTAAGTCGACCTTGATGAACCATTTATTGGGTCAAAAATTATCTATTACGTCACGTAAGCCGCAAACGACTCGTCACCGCATCCACGGTATTTTGTCCAATCATGAGATGCAGGCAGTATTCGTTGACACACCAGGTATTCATCGCAATGAAGTACGTGCTATTAATGAGCGTATGAATAAAGCCGCAGTATCTGCATTAGTAGATGTTGATTTGGTATTATTCGTTGTTGATTCAGATCAATGGCGTGATGATGATTTGTTAGTTTTACAAAAGCTTGGCGACACTAATCTAACTGTAGTTTTAGTGATTAATAAAGCGGATACCTTAAAGGACAAAGGCAGTGTTTTACCGCTGATGGAAACCTTTAATGACAGTTTTGATTTTGCCGATATCGTCCCGGTCTCCGCTTTGAAAAACCAAAACCTAGATCGCCTGCAAGAAGTAATCGCCTCACATCTACCTATTGCTGCCCCTATTTATGATACCGAGCAAATCACTGATCGCTCAGAGCGTTTCTTAGCCAGTGAAATTATCCGCGAAAAAATCATGCGTAGCGCCGGTGACGAAGTGCCATATGACTTAACGGTACAGATTGACGGTTTCAAAGATGAACCTGCGCATACTGATCCAAAAACAGGTCGTCCACGTAAGGCTTGTACCTTTATTGATGCGACTATTTACGTCGAGCGTAGTGGTCAAAAAGCCATTGTGATTGGTGATAAAGGTCAGCGTATCAAGCAAGTTGGTATGGATGCTCGTAAAGATATGGAGCAGTTGTTTGATAAAAAAATTATGCTAACATTGTGGGTGAAAGTGAAACGTGGTTGGTCTGATGACGAACGTGCATTGACCAGTTTGGGCTATTAATAGCGATTAAAATTAGCCTTTTATAATCAGCGCTGAGGTAATGATAGATGCGTAATGAAGCATTGATTGGTTATTTGTTACACCAGCGCCCTTACCAAGAAAAACGTGCCTTATACTATTTATTTTCTCAGCAGCATGGTGTCATACATGGGATTGGTAAAAAAGGCGCGCCTTTATTTATGCCTTTACAACTGTTTGCCACGGGTAAGCGGGATTTAAAGACATTCAGTCAGATTAATATTGCACCTCAGCACGTCGTACAAATAGACGTGCTTCCAGAAGACGATGCCGCGAAAACGTTAAAAGCCGTTCCCTACGAAAACATCACTGGTCAACATCAATATGCTGCCTTGTATCTAAACGAAATACTATGGCGCTTATTGCCCACCGAAGATCCGATGCCAAAACTATGGCAACATTACCAAGACAGTTTAGATAGGCTAAAACAGCCATTAATGGCTAATGAGCTGCGCTTGTGTTTGCGGCAGTTTGAGCAGTATCTATTTAACGAATTGGGTTTTGCCTTGACACTAACGCAGGATAATGTTCAAGATAGTATCGAGCCTCAGAGTATTTATCGATTCTTACCCGATGCCGGTTTGGTGCCGATTGTGCAAGGTGAGTTTTTAGAAAGTGCTGATATGGGGCGAGCAGTTTTTGAGGGCAGTGAGATAGTGATGATGGTGGAGCAGGGAATAATCGATGTCACGCTTAATGCTTGGTCGCGTTTGCATCGACAACTGATTGACCACCTCCTAGATTATCAGCCGCTACAAAGTCGCTTGCTTTGGCAGCAGCAACAGCGCTATCAGTTATAGCTAAAGCATGAAAAAACTTAAAAGCTTTAACCTCAAAGCATGTCAGTCACCACACCCAGTCGGATGGCTGTCATTAGGCTTAAAAGTAATATTGGCGCCTTGACTGAATGATATTTGATACATCGCCTGGCTGTATGTTGAGTTTGCACAGTACTTAAAATGACCGAAATGCCCACGTGGTTTACCGCTATCACCATAGAATTTGACATAATGCCGTTTTGCTGCACGCAGATGCAAAGTGCCATATTTAGGGTTTAAGGTTTGTTCTTCTAACAAATCGTCTGTCCCTTTATCAAAATTCTGGTTATCGTTGTTATCTACAAAGAGTAACAAGGTTTTATTACTGTTTTTATGACATAAACCATTGCCGTCCGACAAACACACTAATAAGTTTTGGCGACGAATGACACTTTCCGCTTTCGCTAATTTTAGCGTGTCTGTTATTCCGTACCTGATACGCTGAGCTTCCATGCGTGCCAATTGTGTCAAGATAGCGGGTGTGGCAATCATCATGATAATTGCTAATACTGCTACGGTCACCATGAGCTCTATTAATGTAAAGCCATTTTGATATGAGTATTTAAAAACGCGCTTATCGAGTGTGGATTTCTCGTTTAAAATAGTCTGTTCAGTGCTTATAGAGCAAATCTTTGGCGCTTGCATTATGACGGCTGGATTAGTAAGCTTATTTCTACCCAAAACCAACTTAAGTAAACTAAAAGGAGATAGTTGTTGGTATATTGATGATGTTTTATACAATATAGCCATACGAGTATTACCTATAACAGATAATTTATTTGACTCTATGTCAGAATGCGTGTGTCTGATAGCTGTCATTCAAGTCCTTAAATATTCTCGTCAATAATATTTAGGTTGCTGAGATATTAATCATTCTATGTACTTATCATTTTAGCCAATAACAAAAATTAGATTAATGTTTGTTATTACAATATAAACAGAATATATGTCTACTGTCAAAAAATGTTTCAATTAGTGAATAGGTAGTTTTAACAATAGAGAAAAAGTACCAGTTGTATTAAAATACCCTCAACCAACAGAGACACTTCGGTTGAAAGTCTATTGCGAACTCATACACAAAAGGCAAAAAACGTAAGGTGTGTTTGTTCTCAGTAACTTAAGCTGGCTATTGTGTTTTAGTTACGACATTATCGTGTAATAATGTGTAGCTCGTTAACGAAAAAAGTTGTAAACTGAATCGATAATCGCTAAGCTACTTCTAAATTAGTTTTGCTTTGTCATTTAAAATTCGTAAAAGATGTCTATTCTGGAGCATCTTGAGAAGTGGTTTTGCTTAACGCATCACTAAAATTATCCTTTGGAGGAAGTCCATGAAATTGAATAAAATCGCTCTAGCTCTAGTTGCCGTAGCAGCTGCGCCTCTAGCAGCTAACGCTGGCGTTACTATTAGCCCATTGTTACTTGGTTATCATGTTACTGACGATATCAGTGATACAGCTGACAAACAGCGTGAAATCCTACGTACTGGTAAAAACCTTTATGAAGATGCCAATGGCAATCAAATCGGTGACGGCTCACGTGGTAACAGCAACGGCGGCATCGCTAAAGAAAGTGGTTTATATACTGGTGCTGCACTAGGTATTGAACTAACTCCTTCTACTCAGTTCCAAGTAGAGTATGGTGTGTCAAATACGAATGGCGAAGCGTCTGAAGATTCTGCAGATGCTGGTATCAACCGTTTTGACGTTGAACAAACCATGATCTCTGGTAACTTCTTAATCGGTACTGAAGAATTTACTGGTTATACTGATGGTGCACTTAAGCCTTATGTATTAGTTGGTGCTGGTCAGTCTAAGATCGAAGTAGAAAACCAAGAGCGTTACACTGCTTCTAATGGCGACATTGTTGACGCTGGTACTGAAGTATCAAGCTCAAAAGACACTATCGGTAACCTAGGTCTAGGTGCTATGTATCGCATCAACGACGCGTTAAGCCTACGTGGTGAAGCTCGTGCGATTCATAACTTCGACAACAACTGGTGGGAAGGCATGGCTCTAGCCGGTCTAGAAGTTGTACTTGGTGGCCATTTAGCACCTACAGTAGCTGTTCCTCCAATGGAAGAGCCTATGGTTGATACTGCACCAATCGTTGTTGTTGAATCTGATCTTGATTCTGACGGTGATGGCGTACCTGATAGCATCGATGCATGCCCAGGCACTCCAATGAATGTTGTTGTTGATGAGCGTGGTTGCCCAGTACCAGTAGATATTACTGACGAACTGAAAATGGAACTTCGTGTATTCTTTGATAACGATAAATCAGCTATCAAAAACCAATACAAGCCTGAAATCGCTAAAGTAGCAGAGAAAATGCGTGAGTATCCTAACTCAACTGCACGCGTAGAAGGTCATGCTTCTAAAACTGGTCCTTCAGCACGTTATAACCAACGTCTGTCTGAAGCCCGTGCTGTTGCTGTGAAATCTATGTTGACTAACGAATTTGGTATTGCTCCAAACCGTCTATCAACAGTTGGTTATGGTTATGACCAACCAATCGCACCAAACGACACTGAAGAAGGTCGCGCTATGAACCGTCGTGTTTATGCCATCATTACTGGTGACAAAACTATGACTGTTGAACAAACTAAAGATATGGTTGTTCAGTAAATAATAGCTAGATAGTTATCTTCTAAGTTATATCGTTACAAAAAAAGCTACCCAATGGGTGGCTTTTTTTTATTTATGTACTGAGAAAAGTAAGTTATTACATAAATTTATCGTGTAATAATGTTATACTATCGACCCAAACACTTTGTAGATTGACAAAGTGTACATTAGCATAGCTATCTGTACGATGGATTTTCCAGCATAGGTATCTGATTTTACTACTATTAATTAAATGAATTCTCCTATTGTGTACTCATTTAAAAGTCTTGTAGTCATATCTCTCTGGTTGATGGTAAAAGTTTATCCAGCGGTGCTTACTGCTACTGCATTTTTTTTAAGACGAAAAGAGCATTTTATATGGCGAACGATATCAAACACCTGCGTAACATCGCAATTATTGCCCACGTTGATCACGGTAAGACAACTTTGGTTGATAAACTATTACATCAATCTGGCACTTTTGGCGATCGTGCAAACATTGCTGAACGTGCAATGGATTCAGGCGATATTGAGCAAGAACGTGGCATTACCATTTTGGCTAAAAACACAGCTATCCGCTGGACAGATAAATCTTCGGATACAGAGTATCGTATCAACATCGTTGACACCCCAGGTCACGCCGATTTTGGTGGTGAAGTTGAGCGTGTCATGTCGATGGTTGACTGCGTACTTCTAGTAGTTGATGCTGTTGATGGTCCAATGCCACAGACTCGTTTCGTAACGCAAAAAGCGTTCGAGCAAGGTCTAAAGCCTATTGTTGTTATCAACAAAATTGACCGTCCTGGTTCGCGTCCTGATTGGGTAATGGATCAAATTTTTGATTTGTTCGATAACCTAGGCGCAACTGATGAACAGCTTGATTTCCCAGTTGTTTATGCGTCAGCATTGAATGGTATTGCGGGTTTAGAAGCTGATGATTTAGCTGATGATATGACGCCACTGTTCAAAACTATCGTTGATGTCGTGCAGCCACCACAAGTGGATGCAGATGCACCATTCCGCATGCAAATCTCAAGTCTTGACTTCAATAGCTTCGTTGGTGTTATCGGTATTGGTCGTATCCAGCGTGGTAAAGTTAAACTTAATACGCAAGTAACTGTCATTGATAAGCATGGCAACACGCGTAATGGCCGTATTCTAAAAATCATGGGCTATCATGGTCTTGATCGTATTGATGTTGAAGATGCACAAGCTGGTGATATCGTTTGTATCACTGGTATTGATGCACTTAATATCTCAGATACGATTTGTGATCCAGCTAACGTTGAAGCATTACCAGCACTAACGGTTGATGAACCAACCGTATCAATGAACTTCCAAGTAAACAACTCACCGTTCGCTGGTCGTGATGGTAAGTTTGTGACTTCACGTAATATTCGTGAGCGTCTTGAGCGTGAATTGATTCATAACGTTGCACTACGTGTAGAAGACACTGAGTCTCCTGATAAATTTAAAGTATCAGGTCGCGGTGAGCTTCACTTATCTGTACTTATCGAAAACATGCGCCGTGAAGGTTTTGAGATGGGTGTTTCAGGCCCAGAAGTTATCGTTAAAGAAGTTGACGGTAAACTACAAGAGCCGTATGAAAACGTTGTGTTCGATATTGAAGATGAGCATCAAGGTTCTATCATGGAGCAGGTTGGTCTACGCAAAGGCGAGATGACTAACATGGAACTTGATGGCAAAGGTCGTATGCGTATTGAAGCAACTATGCCAGCACGTGGTTTGATCGGTTTCCGTTCTGAATTCTTGACCTTAACATCAGGTTCAGGAATCATGACGTCAAGCTTCTCACATTATGGTCCACAGAAAATTGGTGATGTTGGTGGCCGCTCTAACGGTGTACTCGTTTCTATGGCTAAAGGCGTTTGCCTAGGCTTTGCATTGTTCAACTTGCAAAAGCGCGGTAAATTATTCGCTGAGCCACAGCTTGAAGTATATGAAGGTATGATCGTTGGTCTTAACTCACGTAACGATGATATGGCTGTTAACCCAACGACTGCTAAACAGTTAACTAACGTTCGCGCTAGTGGTACTGATGAAGCATTGACGTTGACTCCAGCAGTTAAGTTTACGCTTGAGCAAGCACTTGAGTTCATCCAAGATGACGAATTGGTTGAAGTAACACCTAAAGCGATTCGTCTACGTAAGCGTTACTTGACTGAAAGTGAGCGTAAGCGTCATGGTCGTAAGAAAGGTGCTTAGTAGCTTATATTAGTACCAATAAGTTTCTAAAAAAAAGGCTAACATTATGTTAGCCTTTTTTATTGTCGGTCTATAAATAATTGTTGGTAGTAATTAGTTGGTTGTAAATAGTAATTAGACAGTGTTGAAATAAATTTGAATATTTAGCAGATGCTCATCTTGTAGAATGATCGCTTGATGGAGTGATTGTCTTAAGGGGTAACTATCACATAATCATTTGTATTGATCAAAATCTCTGACGGTTGATCAACGACAATACGTACGATATTGTTATCGCTGACTTGTGACTTATAGTAGTTGTCTTCGGCAACCGTACAGCCTAAACACCGTCCCATCGCATCCCAAGGCTCTACAAATAGCTTCTGCTGAGCTTGATCAGCGTTACCACCGATTAGAGAAAAAGGCAGGCTGACAATATAAGCTGCCGTACCAGCCACGGCAGTCACTAAACCCAGTGGCTTGCCAACGATAGTATCTACTGCCATAGTGCCATAAGAAGGCCCAAAGTCATCTTCATCAATTTCTATCGCTGCCAAAGCAGGTTGCATACTGGCCACAATCAAGCTTACGCTTGTAATCAGGGTAAAAATTTTGCGCTTGACGGTGCGCTGTGTATGGGCTTTAACAGTCATAATGATATCCTAAAACTCGTAAGCAGTATAATGGATGGCTGCTGCTATTTTTATACAGAGACAATTTCCCTATACAAGCAATGCGGCAACGATAAATAGATTAATTATTACAGATAAATAAATGGTTTGCACTATTTATGTAAGCTCTTTCACTATTAAAGCAAGACGTAGGCCAATAAGCAACAAAAATGCGTGTGATAAAGCCACGGTAATCATCAATCTTACTCACCTTAAAAAATATTTTCTACTGTATCAGTGAGGCTTGATAGCATTAATACTTATCAAGTATGTCGTAGCATTTTACTTACTACGCTAAGGGCTGGCAGTTGGGGCAGTAAACGCTAGCACGTCCATTTAGCTTGATATTTTCTAGCGTCGTTTGACAGTGCGGACAAGCTTCACCCTGTCTACCATAGACATTTAGAGTCTGTTGAAAATATCCGGTTTGCCCGCTAGCGACCGTGAAATCTCGTAAGGTCGAGCCACCCAGCGCTATCGCTTTTTGTAGAATGCTCTTAATATGATCGACCAAAATAAAAATATCATCATATGATAATTGATGAGCAGGGGTCGCAGGATGAATCCCTGATAGATACAGGCTTTCGGTCGCGTATATATTGCCAACGCCAACGACCACTTGCTGCTCCATAATGACGGATTTGATGGCTCGCATGATTGGACGCTTTTTCGATGTAGCTTTACTCACTGTTTTTTTACCAACCGTAGTTTCAATGGCGGTTTTATCAGATAGATTCGTGCGTTGGATGAGCTGATACAAGTAATCAGCAGTGAATTCCTCTGATAAAGGCTCAGTACCCAAGTGATCTAACAGCTTAGCACCATAATCCTCATGCCACAGCACCGAGCCAAAGCGTCTAGGATCATGATAGTGTAATTGTATTTGCTTTTTATCAGTGCTACCAAATACCATCACTAAATGGTCATGTTTTCGCTTCTCTGTACCTTTACTATGCTGCTGTAAACTACCGGACATACCCAAATGAATGAGAAGCTGCCGCGGTGCCAATGTAGCAAGCTCAGCAGTAGCGTTATGCTTAGATAAGGGCGGTAAAAATTCTAATATCAAATACTTCGCTCGTCGCTCGATGCTGCCTAAGGTATAACCATCCAAGGCATCTAAGTCGTCAGGCATAGACCAGCGCAGCTTTGGCTGGAATACTTTTACATCAATCACTTGTTGCCCCAATAAAGGGGTTAAGCTGGTTTTGGTTGTTTCTACTTCAGGCAATTCAGGCATAGTATTTTTGGTAATAACTCGATTATTAAATGGATAGGTTTGCGCAAAGCCTTAGCGTTTTACTTAAGCAACCGCACGCCGTGCATGTAATATGCCATGCTGCTGTTCAAGTTTGGCTAAGAGCTTGGACAAATGCGCCAATCCTGACACCTCAATATGAAACTTTAAAAAGGCAATATTGTCATCATTGCTCAGGGTCTCAACTTGACGAATATTGACGTTTTCTTTGTCAATAATTTGAGTTAAGTCGCGCAACAATCCACGTCTATCATAAGCTTCTACATGAATGTCTACGGGTTGGTAACGACCTGATTTTACGCGCCAAGCAGCATCTATTTGGCGCTCAGGGTCACGTTCAATAAGGCGCAAATATTCTGGACAGCCCCGATTATGTACACTAACGCCGCGTGACAAAGTGATGTAACCTGCAATCGGCTCACCGTGTACAGGATGACAACAGCCTGCTAAGTTGACTTCGATATTGTCCAGACCGTCGATATGAATTTTATAGGCATCAATTTTGCCAGCATCTCTAGCATCGACACTGGGTGTGAAATCTTCCTCAGGTCTCTCTGGCTCTAAGTGTAGCTGACGAGAGATATGGCTGGTGAGCTGGTTTAGGCTGATATCACCTGTGACCAAACCAACAATGACGTCGTCTGTATTATTGACGTGAAAAAACTGAGTGTAATCATTTAAATCAATACTGTTGGGGTGGACGGATAAACGCTCCAGCTCTTTACTCAGCATGTGCCGACCGATCTCAATATTTTTGTCGCGGTCTTGCTTGTTAAACCATTGGCGCAGTTTTGAGCGTGCTCGATTGGTATGAATATAACCAAGTGAGGCAACCAGCCAATCACGATTGGGCTCGCGAGAAGCTTTGGTAATAATCTCAACTTGCTCACCAGTTTTGAGCTGATAAGTCAAAGGCACATAGCGTTGATTGACCCGAGCGGCTTGCGCACGGTTACCGACTTGGGTATGTACATAGTAGGCAAAATCAAGGACGGTCGCGCCTTTTGGAAGTTCGGTAATATCACCGTCACGACTAAAGATGTAAATGCGCTCAAGCTCATCAAAATCAACCAGTTGCTCTTCTTCGTCGAACTCTATTTCTTCTAGCTCATCACCAGTCAACATGGATGAGCGTGGCTGATTGCGTGTTTCATTATTGATAGAAAGCAGTTGACGCAATGAGCTGATTCTCTGGTTGAGATAATTGTCTTTTTTGTTTTTTAGCCCTTCTTTATAGTTGACATGCGCGCACATGCCAAGCTCAGCCTCAAAGTGCATCTCATGGGTACGAATCTGTACTTCAAGCGATTTGTTTTCGGCAATCACCGCCGTATGCAGCGAGCGATAGCCATTTGATTTAGGATTGGTAATATAGTCATCAAACTGTTCAGGGATATAGCGCCACAGACCGTGTACCAATCCTAAAACGTGGTAACAGTCGGAAGTATTGGTCACTAACACACGCAGCGCACGAATATCGTAAAGCTGATCGAAGGATAAGCCTTTGAGCTTCATTTTTCGATAAATAGAATAGATGTGCTTGACGCGTCCTGACACTTCACCCGCGATATCCGCTTCTGCTAAGGCTTCATTGAGCTTATCTTGCACACGCTGAATATAAGACTCACGTTCGCTGCGTTTTTCTGACAACAGCTTGGCTATTTCTTTATAACGTTCAGGGGCGAGATATCGAAAGGCGAGGTCTTCAAGCTCCCATTTTAGTTGGGCGATACCCAATCTATGGGCCAGTGGCGCATAGATCGTCATGACCTCACGTGCCACTCGATTTTGCCGCTCTAAGTGAGAAAAGGTCAATTCGCGCATGGCGAAGGTACGTTCAGCCAGCTTAATAAGCACCACACGCACATCATTGGTGACGGAGATGAGCATGCTATAGATGTTTGATAATTGGTCACGCTGATTGTTTACGAAGTGATCTTCTAAGCGTTTGTTACTTTCGATAATTTCCGACAGTTTACCCATTGCCAAAGTATCTTTGACCAAGGTCGATATGTCTTTGCCAAATTTTTGCTCAATTTCAGTCAGACTGATGATTGATTTGCGGGCACTGCGATAGAGCATCGCAGCAACCAGCGCATCTTCATCTTGATAGAGGTAGGTCAATATATCGGTCATACCGATACCAGTGACATAAGCACCGGAGCGTTCAGATTCGCTGGTATTCATATGACTACGAATAAAGTCACAGGCAGCGCTGAGGTTGGGCACAGACTCTTGGCCGATACGCTTGGCCACGTTATCTAACCACGCAGGGACATCGATATTGGCATTGTCTAGATCGATTGCTTCAAGCTCTTCTTCTGAGAGAATATGAGCATCATCTAAAAGCTGATTGTCCAAATACTCATTTTCAAGATTTGGGTCATGACTGTGGTAAGCATGCTGTGCAGAGCGATCAAAAGTCGTATGCAGCTTGTGAGTGGCCAGTTGGTATTTGATATCGAGTGGAATTTGAGCATAGCTATTAGCAGACTGATGAGAGCGTTGACTCGCAACCAGTTGTGCCGCTAACGTCGCACTGTCGGCTTGTGTGGTCTGTCCATCTACCAACGGTAATCCTTCACGAATTTTTACCATAGCCGACTCCTCTTAGCTATTTCGAATTGATTATAACCTCATCTACTACGTACGAAACCCAAACTTATACAATATATAAGTCGGCAACTAGAAATCAATACAGCCGCTAAAAATCCATTTTTAGCAGCCATAGAGTTGTATGTAGAATATGTAAGATTATGAGTGTTAATAACT
Organism: Psychrobacter sp. Pi2-51; assembly: GCF_904846665.1. Taxonomy (NCBI): domain Bacteria; kingdom Pseudomonadati; phylum Pseudomonadota; class Gammaproteobacteria; order Moraxellales; family Moraxellaceae; genus Psychrobacter; species Psychrobacter sp. Pi2-51. Next base: position 10,422 of record NZ_CAJHBP010000011.1, on the reverse strand, counting down.
GCTGTATGCTGATTAAATAAGCATAGAAAGAACGACTATTATTATCTCATTTTAAGAGGACAAATCAAGAGAGGCTCTGTAATGCTCATGTCACTATGATTAACATATCGATTAACATATCGATTAACATATCGGCTACTTTAATAGCATACTTTGACCTAATCTATGAGTAAGCAAAATGTGTTTATAGCATGCCTAATAACTCATACGATGGCATATGCGAAAAAAACCAACGTTAATTAGCGACCTTTTCAAAGCGCGCAATGGACTCAACATGTCCGGTATGGCAAAACATATCCATTACGCCAGCATGAGTCAGACGGTAGCCTTGCTCTAATAATGCTTTTGTATCGCGGGCGAGCGTTGCAGGGTTGCAAGAGACATAGACAATACGCTCGGCGTTAAATTTCGGCAGATACTGCATAATCTCCCACGCGCCAGAGCGAGGCGGATCGATCAATAGCGCATCAAAGCCTTGATTGGCCCAAGGCTTATCAGTACAGTCTTGCGTTAAGTCTTGGCTATAGAATTCAGTGTTATTGATACCATTACGACGTGCATTGTCAGCGGCGCGTGCGGTCATCGCTTCGCTACCTTCAACACCGACGACAGAGCCAGTCTCGCCAACCAATCGTGCCAATGGCAAGCTAAAGTTACCTAAACCACTGAATAAATCAAGTACGCGTTCGCCGGCTTTTAGGTCTAATAAATCACAAGCAAGTTTGGTCATCTGACGGTTCACCGATAGATTAACTTGGGTGAAATCTGTTGGGATAAATTCAAAAGTAAGGTCGTACTCTGGCAGTTGGTAATACAAACGTCCAAATTTCTGACTCAGGTCATCAGCATCCGTCAAGGCGATACGCTGGATGCTGTCAACGCCTTTCGATTGTAAATACAGCTGCCAATTGCGCGCGGCAAAAAACACCTTTAGCTTCTCTACATCAGCATCAGATAACGGCGCTAAGTTGCGCACAATGAGGGCGACTGGCTGGTTGCCATCTGGTAGCTCTGGCATCTCTTCACCCATCGCCAATTCAAGCTGGGCAATCTTGTCACGGCTCTCTAGAGTGCTGATAAGGGTTTTTAAGTTTTCAAGCTCAAAGCCAATACGGGGATCTAGGATATGACACTCATTTAGCTCAGCCAAAAAGTTACTTGAGCGTTCACGAAAGCCCACCAAGGCGGTTTCTTTTTTGGTCACATAACGCACACCCATTCTTGCTTTGGTGCGATAACCGAGGCGATCGCCGATTACAGGTGCTAGCCAATGATCAGGCTCGGCTTTGGCTTGATGCATCAGCATTTCAGCAAGGACAGACTGCTTAAAATTAATCTGAGCATCTGGCTGCCAATGCTGCAAGTTACAGCCACCACAGACACCGAAGTGCGGGCAGGGCGGTACCACACGTTCAGGATTTGGGTTGGCAGTGATGCTGATCGCGTCACCTTCTTCAAAGCTGGTTCGGCTATTGGTAAGCTTGACCAAAGCGCTTTCACCCGGCAAAGCAAAGCTGACAAAGACTTTTTTACCGTGCTTGTCTACGGCATGACCTTCTGCTTCGCCTAAGCCATTGCCATATACTGCCACTCCGCGACCATCATGCGACAATCCATCAATATTAAACGGTAAGGGTTCAGCCTCTTTTAGACGGCGACGGGTCTTTGATGACGGTTTGGATTTTTTCTTGTTAGGCGGAATGGTAATGGTTTGGGTCTCGTTCGCCTGCAGCGTTGCATCAGCTTCGGTAGATGTTTTTGAATCGGTGGGTTGCATAAACCTGCCTTAAATAAATAATAAATAACTGAAAAGGTGAGTACAGAGATTGGTACAAAGAATCATGCTTATACTGACGGCGTAAATGACCAATCAGCAATAAATTCTTGATGACGTGCACTGCCATCGGCTTGGGTATATTTTGCTAGATAGTCATGGCTTTGCTGCTGCCAAGCATCAAAATCTTGTGAGGACAGTTGACCCGTTAAACGCAGCCAGCGCAGATAGATTAGCCAGGTGTTCATCACGTCAGACTCGCAATAAATAGACAGCGTCTGCCAATCATCATTGCTGACAAGATCGCCAACCATACTGCCATCGACACTGGTTTTGCCGGGAAGTCCATACAAGCTTGCGACGATATCCATCGCTTCGCGGCGACTGGCACCGTATTGGCTAAATCTGTCCATCAAATCAAGATGGCGAGTATGGAAGCGATTGACATAATTATCAAAACGCATGTTTTTGATGCGTTCGCCTTCTTCAAACAGCCATGGTGCTGAAAGGTCATACTGCATGGCGCGATAAATCAATACCGGAATATCAAAACCTGAACCATTCCAGCTGATCAGCTGTGGCAATTTTTCAATGTCACTAAACGCTCGAAAGAATTTGACGAGAATTTCCTTTTCGCTGAACTTATCTGCAGTCAACGAAAATAACGACAACTTGCCATCTTTTATATATAACGCCGAAATACAAACAATACGTTGCAGCGGCAAACGCATAAAATCGTGCCCAGCCTCTTGTGTACGTAGCGCTGTCAATGCGCTCAGTGCGTCCGCATCATTTAGATCGGTCAGCTGCGGGTAAATACGGCGCGCGGCAGCTGTATCCGCGACAGTTTCAATATCAAAGACCAATATAGGGTCGGAGGGTAGGGCGTGTGACATAGATAAACCTAATTAATTTCGAGATTATGGTGCTGCATTGTCTACGCTATCATCGACACTATACAGCCCCGTCGATAAATAACGGTCTCCACGATCACAGACAATAAAGGCGATAACGGCATCAGGATTTTCTTTAGCCACCTGTACGGCAGCCCATGCAGCGGCGCCTGAAGATACACCCGCGAAGATACCTTCGGTTTTGGCCAGTTTGCGCATATAAACTTCAGCGATATGTTGGTCAATATCCATCACTTCATCGACCAAGTCTGCATCAAAAATACCCGGCATATAAGCGGCAGGCCAACGGCGGATACCAGCAATAGACGCTTCTTCGTCAGGTTGCAGCCCGATGATTTTAATCGCTGGGTTTTGTTCTTTTAGGTATTGCGAGACACCAGTAATGGTGCCAGTCGTGCCCATCGAGCTGATAAAATGGGTGATTTTACCTTCTGTTTGCGCCCATAACTCAGGCCCTGTCGTTAGATAATGGGCTTGTCTGTTATCAGGATTATTAAATTGATCTAAGACGATGCCTTTGCCATCCGTTTGCATCTGTAATGCTAAATCACGCGCCGCTTCCATACCTTCGTCCACTTCAATCAACGTCGCACCATAAGCAATCATGGCGTCTTTGCGCTCTTGAGTCGAGTTGGTTGGCATCAGTAGGGTAATCGGATAGCCACGCATCGCAGCGACCATAGCCAACGCAATGCCTGTATTGCCACTGGTGGCTTCAATCAGCATATCTCCAGGCTTTATGTCGCCGCGCTGTTCTGCTTGGTAAATCATATTAAAAGCAGGGCGGTCTTTGACAGAGCCAGCAGGATTATTGCCCTCAAGTTTGGCGAGCAAAACCGCGTCGTTTGTAATGTGCTCCTGCTCAGGCAGACGCTGAAGTTTCACCAATGGTGTTTGACCGACGCAATCGGCAAGGGCAGTCACTTGCGTGATAAAGTTGGCATTTGACGTGGTCGTCGTGGACATAAGGTATCCTTATTGGTTTTTTAGAGGACAATTTCTTTAATATTAGGTATTTTTTAGAGCGTTATTCATTTAACAGTCGTCTGAAGCACAGCGTTTTAAATAACGGCTTGCTGATTAACACACTGTTGTTATCGTCCAACAATCGCTTGAGACCATTCCTATAAATTCTGAGACTGCTACTATAAAGGTTGTTACTCAATCGTCAGCCAGTCAATCATCAGTGCGAGGGTCATAATTACGCCGTTAATCTGGTCATATGACGAGGTATAAATGATGACAAATAAAAAGTTGCGTCATTATATCATTTTGTTTTCAGCCGCGCTGATGACATCAGATATTATTGGTAAATGCATTGCTACTGATATTAAATACTTGAACATGGATACTGTCAAAATTATCAATGGATAGAGGTTCTCTCGTAGGGATTATAAAGGTTGAGGTACGCGCGATGAATGTTTAACAGCCATTCATAAAATACTGTTAAGATAATATCGAGCACCAGTTATTGGCTGCGGCATAAGACGTGAAAGCAGCATGAGTATTTATCGCAAAAATATCAGTGGAGAGTAACCCCAGTATGGCATACAAGAAACGTTTTGATACCAGTAGCGCTTATGGTCAGCTGATTATATTGGTGTTTTTGCCGATCTGTTTATTAGCAGCGGTCGGTGGTATCTTGGTCTTTCACGAAACCATGCGTGCCAGCAACTCAGAGCAAGAAGCGTTAGCAGAGGCGATGCTTATTCGTTATACACCCACGATTGCCGAGCGTATTCCCGAACTACTAGAGCAGCAGCGTCAGCAAGCGATAGATGAGATCAATACAAGTGAGGCAAATGAGACACCGCAAAAATCGGCTGTTACACTCAGCGGCCTCCAAGATAGGCTTGGGCGTATGCAGTCTGAGCAGCATGTACAGCGTATTGCGATTATTGACGAGGGCAATCAAGTACTGGTGACGGTAGGCTATGGGGCGAATGAAGCGTGGCCTCTGATCGCCACGACAGGGGAGTTTTTATCGCAAAAGCCAACACCTATCGGTACCGCCTATGGCAGCATGCTGGGTGATTTTGACGGTCAGCAGCTGTGGTTAATGATTGATATGGACAACGAGCCGCTCTATATCGCCCGTTACCGTATCGCCATGGCACTGGTCATTACTGGCTTGTTTACTATTTTAATCTTGTTGCTAAGTTTGAATATTTATTCAAAACGTTGGATTGCACCAATTTATGAGTTGCGCCTGCAATTACAACGTACCCATGTCGACAATCTCTACCAACCCGCTTCGGTCGAGTCAACTGGTGAGCTGAATTTATTACAACAGGATTTAGTTAGGACTCTACGACGTTTGCATGGTAGTTTTCAAGAGCTTAAGGACCATGCTGAGCAAACCGAAGATGACTTGCGTTTGGCCTTTGATGAGATGGAAATGCAAAACATTTCTATTAGAAATGCACGTGATGCCGCCATCTCAACCAGCCAAGCCAAATCTGCGTTTTTGGCCAATATCAGCCATGAACTGCGCACACCATTAAATAGTATTGACGGCTTTATTAATTTGCTGGCGCGTCATGGCGAGCTCAATCCTGAACAAGATTTGTATGTGCAGACCATACGCAAATCGTCGGCACACTTGCTCGCTTTAGTGAATGATGTCTTGGACTTTTCTAAAATCGAAGCGGGCAAATTGGTGCTCGACCGCCATGAGTTTGATTTGTATGACACCATCTATGATGTGGTCGACATGCTGTCACCGGTATCCTCAGAAAAGGGGCTGCGCATGGCGGTGCTGTTCTATAATGATGTGCCCATGCGCGTCAATGGCGATGCCTTGCGCCTCAAACAAGTACTGACCAATATTGTGGGCAATGCCATTAAGTTCACAGACAGTGGCGATGTGGTGGTGCGTGTCAGCTTAGATGACCATCGCGACAATTACTTGATGATTAGCGTACAAGACAGTGGTAAAGGTATTTCTTTAGCCGATCAAAAAATGCTGTTCCAAAGCTTTAGCCAAGGCGATCCATCAATTACCCGCCAGTATGGTGGTACAGGTTTAGGCCTAGTTATCTCCAAGCAACTAACCCGTTTGATGGGCGGTGATATTGGTTTTTATGATAATGCACAAGAAAACATTGCCAATCAAGGCGCGACGTTCTGGTTTCGAATGCCAGCCCATGTCGATGTGCTAGAGGCGGCTACTGGGCAGACGATTGCGCTACCCGTGTTAGCACCGCTGGCGAGTGCCACCGATGAGTTCAATGTGTTGGTATGGATTAATCATCCTGCTTCGATACAGGTACTCAAAGCCAGCTTGCAATACTTACCGATTAAGCTGACCCAAGCCAATTCGTTGCCAGGCGTGCTTGAGTCACTAAAAGAGCGCGGCAATTATTGGGATTGGGTCATCGTCGATGATGACACGCAAGACGATATGATGGCGCTGCTCAAACAGATTCGTCTGCATTATCAAGGCAAGCTGGCGGTGTTTGGTTATCAGGTCGCTGCCGATCAAGCACTGTTAAATCGTTATCATGCCAATATATTGTATGAGCCGTTAGACAAACGCCAACTCTACGGTATGCTTGATACGCAGAAGCGCAACGCACCCAAAAATATGCAAGAACCGCGCTGGAAAGGGGTGACCGTGCTGGCAGTTGATGACCATTTGCCTAACCTATTGGTGCTCGATGCCTTACTCAGTGAGCTTGGCATTCAGGTGATTACGGCGAATAGTGGTTTTGAAGCCATAGAGCTTATCAGCAAGCAACAAACCAAAAACATCAAAACAGCCAAAGCTGATAAGCAAAGTTTATCGAAAAAGACCCAAATTTCAAAAGCGGAAACGCGCGACGAAGTGGGTAAAGCCGCCAACAGTTCCCTATACTCTGAAGATAACAATAATGAAGACAAAAGCACTACTCAGAGTACAACCAATGCTCAGAGTAAAACCAGTAATCAAGATAAAAACAGCATCGACTTGATATTTATGGACATACAAATGCCGCGGATGTCAGGGCATGAAGCCGCTCGACAGATTCGTAATATCGAGAATGCTGATAATCGTATTCCCATTATTGCGTTGACAGCACATGGATTGGCTGACGAGCGCGACAAGCTCATGGCGAGTGGCATTAACGATTATGTGGGTAAGCCCATTAGCCAACCACAGTTGTTACAAGTGCTACAAAAATGGCTAGGACGCACGACGACAGTGCCGCAGTTAACTGCTGTGACTGAAGCCAATGCAGAGCAAGAGATTGGTACTCAAAATACTGGTACTCAAAATATCGGTACTGATGTCAGTACTGATATCGCTACTAAAGATTTTGATGCAAAAGGTTTTGATGTACAAAGTGACCCCTTAACGAATACCGCTGTGGAAAAACCTTTAGGTTCGTATGTAGGCACTACAGCACCGGCTTATCCGATGGTTAAAGGTAGTGACGATTATCATGGTCAGGTGTCCGAAGCTGTCAATCAGCAAAAAGTAACCCGACCGTTATCATTAAAAAAAATCCGTGATGACTATCTAAAGGATAGCCAGCCTCGTGAGGACTATAGACAAGGAACGCTGCGCGAAAGCCAGCCACGCTATGAAAGCTTGCGCTATCAACAGCAAAGACAAGCATCGCTACTGTACCCTCCGTACCAAATATCAGGCAGCAGCAACCCTGAGGTACTAGCAAGTACCGAGGATAAATTAGACGAGCACATAAACCTCGACCTAAGCGCTAATGATACGAGCACCTCCCATATCTTAGACTGGCAAGATGCGCTGACTCGCTCAGCGAATAAACCGGATCTCGCAGCCAAGCTTATAATTATGATGCTCGATACGATCAATGAGGAAAAGCGCGCCCTCACTCAAGCGTGGGATGCCCGTGACCGTAGTGCTCTTGCACAAATTGCCCATCGTATCTTAGGCGGTAGTCGCTATACTGGTGTACCAGAGCTACGTCAGGCCAGCCAAGATTTGGAAGACAAGAGCTTGTTGAATATTCAGCACACTACGCCTGCACAGTTTGTGATGCTTGAGCCCTATTATGAAGCGTTATTAACGGCATTAAATAACTTACAAGCGCTAGATTTATCGTCTTATGCGCAGCTGAATTATCATCGTCTGAGTGAAAATGATATGACGTGGAAGATGATTTGAGGCAGCTAATATATCAAATGGTTTTGCCTGTAAATTGGCTGGTTTTTATTGATAGATAGATGGTTGGTATCCTGACAGTCAGTTATTCATGCGATATGACAGATATAACCCTGTTATATTGGCATCATTAGCAGCATATTTATTTTATTTATTAATAAGGATTGTTATGAACGCGATTGCCACGTACCAGTATAAAACGTTACAAGTGAGTGTGACTGACCATATTTTAACCGTTACTTTAAACCGTCCTGAAAAAAAGAATGCCATGAGTTTTCAGATGATAGATGAGTTGATTAAAGTAGCAGGTCGCATTGGTAAAGATAAAACGATACGTGCGGTGATTTTGAATGGTGCTGGAGATACGTTTTGTGCAGGTATCGATTTGAGCGATTTAAACCACCCAAAAAACAAAGCCTTTGCACTTTGGGAGTTAATGAAACCTTGGCAGAGCCTCTTTCAGCGTGTCTGTTTGGTTTGGCGTGATGTGCCTGTCCCTGTGATTGCGGTATTAGAAGGGTATTGTATTGGTGCAGGGCTACAACTGGCGCTGGCGTGTGATGTGCGCATCAGTCATCCTGATTGTAACTTGTCTATTATGGAAGCCAAGTGGGGGCTCGTGCCTGATATGGGATTGACTCAGTCGGCATTGGGCGTGGTTCGCGTCGATGTCTTAAAAGAGCTGGCGATGAGTGCCCGTACGATTGATGCAACCGAAGGCAAAGAGTTAGGTCTCGTCAGTCACTGTAGCGAGACACCCTTAGCACAAGCACAACAGCTCGCTGCTGAATTTGCAGAGCGCTCACCAGATGCCGTACTGGCCAGTAAGCGTGTCATCAATGCGATGTACGAACAATCAGCGTTGACGTTATATCAAGAAAAAGTCTGGCAGCTAAAGATGATGTTAGGTCGCAACCGTAAGCTTGCGCTCAGAAAAGCTAAGCAAGCCAGCACTGCATTTGCCAAGCGCCAATTCCGTTAGAATATTAGACATTTCTTGAGAAGTTGTTAGTGTTTGTTTTATTAACATCATATGGCTATTGAAATACAAGCAGACAGTAAGATATAACACTGTCTGCTTGTGTATCTGTGCATAAATATGCATTATTGATTTGCTGCCAGTTTTTTATTTTGAATACCTTTATCCTGAATAAAAACTGGCCACACGCAAAGCCTGAATAATAAAATAATAACCATTATACAAAACGGTCTCACTATGTCTGCTCCAAAGTCTTCTTTGCCCAATAAACCACTTGCCTCTGAACGAGTGCGCTCTGCCGATTTGCCTGTAGCATGGATCATGATGCTCGGACTCATAGTGGCAGTAGGGCCGCTGTCTATTGATATGTATTTGCCAGCATTACCCTCGATGGCAGATGACTTTGGTGTATCCACTGCCTTTATGGCCAATTCTGTGCCAGCGTATTTTTTGGGCTTGGTGTTTGGTCAACTGTTTTATGGCCCGTTTAGTGATCGTGTTGGTCGCGTCAAACCTCTATATATAGGTATGACGTTGTATGTCATCGCATCCATCATCTGTGCAACCACAAATGATGAATATGTATTGTTTGTGGGACGCACCCTTCAGGCACTGGGGGCTTGCGTGGGGGCTGTGGTTACCCGTGCCGCGATTCGCGATCGCCTAACAGCCAAACAAACTGCCAAAGCCTTTTCTATCATGATATTGGTGATGGGTTTAGCGCCGATATTAGCGCCATCACTTGGTGCAGTATTTTTGCGTTTTTTTACATGGCACTCTATTTTTTGGTTTTTAGCCGCTTTTGGCACGCTCAACTTATTACTCACCAAATTTTTCTTTTTTGAAACATTGACTGAAGAAAACCGTAATGTGCGTCCCGCCAAAGAAGTCCTGAGTCAATACTGGGACTTACTGAAAGATCGCACCTTTAGCTATCCTGCGATTGGTGGCGGTCTGTTGATGGGAGCGATGTTTGTTTATATCAGCTCGGCTTCTGAATTGATCATGGATACGTATGGGGTATCGGCGACCCATTTTGGCTGGCTCTTTGGCATGAATGCGGCTGGTTTTGTCGCTTTAACGCAGCTGAACCAATGGCTCACCAATCGCTTTCGTATCCTGAGTATTCTGCGTTTTGGTGCGATGATGCAGGTTATTTCTGCAGGCGTGCTATTCGTGATAGGTCTGTTTTTGGGTACTGATGCCTGGCTACCACTAGTATTGGTCTGTATTTTCTTTTGTATTGCGGGTCTTGGTTTGACGCAGCCGAATGCTTCTGCGATTGCTTTAGCCTTCCAAAAACGCCGCGCAGGTATGGCAAGTGCATTGCAAGGTTCGCTTATGTTCTCCGTGGGTATTTTTGGCGGTTTATTGTTGAATCTATTTCCGGTCAATCCAGTACTTAAAATCGGTATTGCTATGTTTTCTTTAATGAGTCTTGGTTGCTTTTTGATTTGGCAGATAGATCGTAATTTAAATCTTGATGATGCCGAATAAGTCCCAAATGAGTCATTAAATGATCAATTAAATCACGCCTTACTTACTTCCTAAAAAGCACTTAAACGTCAAAGGCGTTGTGAGTGCTTTTTTGTGTGCTTTGTACTAAAAAAATGTATATACATTTTTATTT